>NZ_CAJCKE010000005.1:0-271382 GCF_903970925.1 Serratia sp. ME47
CGCCGCAGTTCAGGTTGTCGGTCGGCTCGCCGAAGATGCTGGCCACGCCGACGTTTGGCGTGCCGGCGATCACCGTGGCGCCCAGGTTGCTGACGCTGCCGATCTCCAGCAGTTCAGGCAGCGGTTGTTTAAGCAGTAACGGTTTCATGTGATTCTCCTCTGAGGGTTAACGGCGGCCTTTCCAGTAGCCGGATGTCTGGTGCCAAACCTTACCGGCGGTGGTCATCACCCGCCGCAGCTTGTCCTTGCCGAAGATGTTGACGTGCGGGATCGAGCTCATCAGATCGTACCGATCGGACCCTTCGCTCATGCCCTCCGCCAGCACCTTGCACACGATGTGGCTCGGCGTCACGCCGAAGCCGGAGTAGCCCTGCACGTAAAATACGTTGTCGCGATCCGGCAGCGTGCCGATCTGCGGGAACAGGTTGGCGCTGCAGCACAGCGGGCCGCCCCAGGCCAGATCGATCTTCACGTCTTTCAGGTACGGGAACACCTTCAGCATCAGGTTGCGGTTCCAGGCCTTGAGATCCGACGGGAAATATTCGATCAGGCGGGTGGCGCTGCCGAACAGCAGCCGGTTTTCGTTGGTCACCCGGTAATAGTCGATCACCGGGCGAATGTCGCTATAGGCGCCGCGGATCGGGCTGATCTGGCGGATCAGATCGTCAGACAGCGGCTCGGTGGCCAGCTGGAAGGCGTAGGTATTGATGGTCTTGCGGTAGATCTGCGGCTCCATGCCGTTGAGGAAGCCGTTGCAGGCCCACAGCATCTTGTTGGCACGCACCGAGCCCATGGCGGTACGCACCGTGATGCGCGGGCCATACTCCACGTTGAGCACGCTGCTGTTCTCAAAGATTTTCACCCCGTAGCCGCTCAGCGCCTTGGCCTCGCCCAGCAACAGGTTAAGCGAATGCACGTGGCCGCCGCCCATGTGTTTCAGCGCGCAGGTGTAGGCGTCGGAGCCCACCACCTGCTTCACCTCCGCCCCGGTGTAGAGCTCAATCTCCTCCTGCGGCGCTACCGCCCTGAACTCCTTCAGCCAGCCGCGCAGGGTCTTCTCCTGGCGTGCGTTGCTGCCGAGATAGCCGTAGCCGAAGCAGAAGTCGGCGTCGATGTCATATTTCTTGATGCGCTCGCGGATAATGCCGGCGCCGAGGTTGCTGATTTTGAAGATGGTTTCCAGCCCGGCCGGGCCAACGTGGCGCTTGATCTTCTCCAGATCGTGGCCGATACCGGCCATCACCTGGCCGCCGTTGCGCCCGGTGCCGCCGTAACCCAGATAGCGGCCTTCGAGAATGGCAATGTTGGTGATGCCCTTCTCCGCCAGCTCCAGCGCGGTGTTGATGCCGGAGAAGCCGCCGCCGATGATCACCACGTCAACGTCCAGATCCTCTTCCAGCGTCGGGAAGCGCAGATCGTATTTTTTGGTCGCCGCGTAGTAGGTTAAGGACTCGATTTCGTTGTTCACTGCCGCACTCCCGATTGCCTATGCCATGACATCGGATTATCGGGAGCGGTGGGATCGTTCGCTATGTCCCCTTAGGGACATTCGTCCCCTTCATCTTTCAAACTACAGCGTTGTTGGCTGCTGACGTTCACCCCAGTCACTTACCTAAGTAAGCTCCTGGGGACTATCGTCCTGGCCGCCTAGCTGTAGCTTGAAAGCTATAGGGGATACATCGATACATTCACGCGCTGCGCCGCTGCGGGGCGGCCAGCAGCAGGCTGAACAGTTCGGCCTGCGAACCGATGTTCAGCTTGCCGTAGATGTTCTTGCGGTGGTTTTTTACCGTGCCGAGGCTGATGAACAGCCGGTCGGCAATCTGCTGCGAACCGCAGCCGGCGAGGATCAGATCGACAATCTCGCGCTCGCGCGGCGTCAGCAGATAGCGCGCCTGGGCGCCGTCATCGTTCACCGTCGCGGCTTCGGCCGGCGCCGCCACCACTTCGCCGTGCAGCCGCGCCACGCTTTTCACCAGCGTCAGCGCGCTGCGCAGATCCGCCCGCTGCGGGTAGCGCACCGCCACCGTGCGGCGCGCCGAACCGAAAAAGACGCCCAGCCCGCGCTCCGGCGTCAGTTGCAGCAGCACGCCGGCCTCGTCGTGCCAGCCGGTCTTGCGATAAAAATTACGGTAATAGTCGCTGTGATAAAACCCGCAGGGCGCCAGCTGGCGCAGCGTGAGCACCTCGCCTTCGCCGCCGTCGTTCAGCGCGCGGTAAAACGGATCCTGCAGGTAGGCGCCCTGCTGGTAGAGCTGATTGACCGCGTCGCTGTTTTCGCGCTCGGTTTTAATCAGGCAGCGTGGCGGCCGGCCGCGTTCGAAGGCATAGACGATGGCGTTGTCGAAGGCGAAAAACCCTTCCAGCCAGTTCAACAGGCTGGGATAAAAGCGTGGGCTGGCCACCGCATCGATCACCGCAGACAAGCGTTCAACCTGAATTTCCATACCCGCCTCGCCATTATTAACACATTAACAATCTACCGATTTCGGATGGGGTTGGCCGCACGACGGCCGGTACTGTTAAAAAAAGCATCCGCAGCGCCGAAATGCAAGAGCGCGATCGTTTACATGTTAAACAACTCACAGGTTGCCGCAGCGGGGAAAGCGGTGGCCGCTCCGCGCCCGCTGGCTTATGCTGTGGCATCGCGACCTGCAACGCCGTCAAGGAGACCTCATGTCCGTCAGCCACATCATCGCCAACCGCCAGACCTGGTTCGGCCACGGCAGCATCCAGCAGCTGCCGCCGCTGCTGCTTGCCGACCCGCAGCCGACGCTGCTGTTCAGCTGCCGCTCTTTTCTCAACGGCCCGGTGTACGCCGGCCTGCGCGAAGCGCTGGCGCCGCTGCTCATCGGCACCGAAATCGTCAGCCACGAGGCGTCGCCGCAGGAAATCGACGCCTGGGTGGCGCGCTGGCGCGGCCAGGCGCGGCGCGTGGTGGCCATCGGCGGCGGCAGCGTGCTGGACGCCGCCAAAGCGTTCTCCGCGCTGGTTGAGCACCCGCTGCCAACGCTGCGCTATATGGAAAAGGTGGGCGACAGCAAAATCAGCGGCGCCACCCTGCCGCTGATAGCCATTCCCACCACCGCCGGCACCGGCAGCGAGGTGACCCAGAACGCGGTGATCA
Source organism: Serratia sp. ME47 (assembly GCF_903970925.1). Taxonomy (NCBI): domain Bacteria; kingdom Pseudomonadati; phylum Pseudomonadota; class Gammaproteobacteria; order Enterobacterales; family Yersiniaceae; genus Serratia; species Serratia sp. ME47. Next base: position 3,128 of record NZ_CAJCKE010000005.1, read on the forward strand.
CCGATACCCAGGTCAGCAAGGTGAAAGCCTCGCTGCGCCATAACAACTTCGTGCCGCACACCGCCATTCTCGACCCGCAGCTGCTGACGGGCGCCCCGGACAAGGTGCTGGCCTACTGCGCCATCGACGCCTTCACCCACCTGTTCGAGGCCTATCTGTCGAAAACCGCCGGCGCCATGACGCACGATATGTCGCTGAGCGGCATCCGCCACTTCCTCGCCGCCTGGCCGGCGCTTAACCGCAGCGACGCGGCGCGCGAAGCCATTATGCAGGCTTCCTACCTCGGCGGGCTGACGCTGAGCGCCGCCGGGCTGGGGGTCATTCACGGCATCGCCGGCGAGATCGGCGCGCTGCGCGACTACCACCACGGGCAGGTCTGCGGTCGCCTGCTGCTGCCGTTCCTCGCCCTGTTGGAAACCAGCGAACAGCCGCAGCAGCGCGCGCTGATGGCCGAGCTGGCCGCCAGACTGTACCCGCACTGGCAGGGCAGCCCGGAGAGCTACCTGACCGATTTCATCACCCGCCACGCCATCGCGCCGTTCTGGCAGGACGATTTGCCGATTTCCGGCCAGGAGCTGGCGGTAGCGCTGGAGAAATCCAACAGCAAGAATTCCTGGATCGACTATGCGCCGGCGCAGCGGCAACGGATGATCGAAGAGGCGTTTCGCGTCGAATGATTATATAATCAGATCAACGCACTAGCAGGAGTTAAGGAAATGGGCATCATCGGCTGGATCTTCGCCGGCATCGCGGTCGGCATCCTGGTCGGCGCGCTGATCAGAATCTTCGGCATGAAGAAAGAGCAGTAAGCGTCACGCTGTTCCGTGGGCCGCCAGCAGGCACTCATGGAACAGCTTCACCACCCGTTGCGGCACCGGCGAGCGGCGCAGCACGCTGGAGTACTCGCAGTGATAGCGGAACAGCGCCGGTTTGATCGCCCGCATCAGGTTCTGCGCCACAAAAAACGCCGCGTAGTGATCCGGCAAAAAGCCGACGTATTTGCCGGACAGGATCAGCGTGGCGATCGACTCTTGCGCGAACCCCGTCGCCTTGCGATGCAAATGTTGCTGCAGGCTCAGTTCCATATTCGGCGAATGGTAGCCCAATCCGGCGAAAGCATAATTGTGCAGCAGATCCCAATTTAATGTTTCATGGCGGGCGGAAAATAATTCATGCTGCGCGCCGCAATATAAGAACATCCTCTCACTGAATAACGAATGATAAGATAAACTTTCCGCGCTGCGGTGCATGGGAATAACGCCAACCTGAAATTGCCCGTCAATAACGCCACGTTCAATGGTATTAATCGGCTCCACGTACATTTGCAAAGAAACCTCCGGCGCGCGCGCGCTGAATAACGCGATCGCCCGGCCGATCTGCGCCTGCGGATTGCTGACCGTATGGTCGAATATCGCCACGTGCAGCTGCCCGCCCATGCGCTGATGCACCTCGTCCACCCCGCGCCGGAACGCCTCGGTGGCCGCCAGCAGGTTGACGGTTTCCTGGTAGATAATCAGCCCCTCGTCGGTGACCGCAAAGCCCTCGCGCCCGCGCTGGCACAGCGTCAGGCCCAGCCGCTGCTCCAGATCCTTGATGTGCTTGCTGATGGTCGACAGGCTGATATTCAGCTCCAGTTCAGCGGCGCTCATGCCGCCGCAGTCGACCACCGCCTTGAATACCCGCAGCAAACGCAGATCCATATCCGACAATTGTCCCAGCAACGCGCGCTTTTTTACTTGCATAAAACCTTAAGTAAGTTTCGACATATGATTATTCACAGTAGAGAACAAGCGGTACATAGTCAATTTCGTACAACAATTCGTTAACAACTCATTTTATTTAATTAATCGCACTTATTTTCCTGCCCGGAGGAAAACATGGCCGCTGAAAATTATTCGCTTAATCGTCTCGATGCCGAAGGGTTAGAAGCCCATTGGATGCCTTTTACCGGCAACCGCAATTTTAAAGCGCAGCCGCGCATCATTACTCAGGCCGCAGGGGCGTATTACACCAGCCACGACGGCAGAAAGATTTTCGACGGCCTGTCCGGATTGTGGTGCTGCGGATTGGGGCACGGCCGGCAGGAAATCACCGACGCCGCCCAGCGCCAGTTGGCGACGCTGGATTACTCGCCGGCGTTTCAGTTCGGCCACCCGCTGTCGTTCGAGCTGGCCAACAAAATCAAGGCGCTGACGCCGGCGGGGCTGGATTACGTGTTCTTCACCGGCTCCGGCTCGGAAGCGGCGGACACCTCGCTGAAAATGGCGCGCGCTTACTGGCGCGCCAAAGGCCAGGCGGGCAAAACCTGCTTTATCGGCCGGGAAAAGGGCTACCACGGCGTTAACTTCGGCGGCATCTCGGTCGGCGGCATCGCCGGCAACCGCAAGGCGTTCGGCGCCGGCGCCGAGGCGGACCATCTGCCGCACACCCTGCTGGCCGGCAACGCTTTTTCGCGCGGCATGCCGCAACAGGGGGCGGAGCTGGCGGAAGAGCTCAACCGCATCATCGCGCTGCGCGACGCCTCGACGATCGCCGCGGTGATCGTCGAACCGTTCTCCGGCTCCGCCGGGGTGATCGTGCCGCCGGTCGGCTATCTTCAGCGCCTGCGCGAGATCTGTACCCAGCATGACATTCTGCTGATCTTCGACGAAGTGATCACCGCCTTCGGCCGCTGCGGCGCGATGACCGGCGCCGAGGCGTTCGGCGTCACGCCGGACATCATGAACATCGCCAAACAGGTGACCAACGGCGCGCAGCCGATGGGCGCCGTGGTGGTGCGGCCGGAGATCTACCAAACCTTCATGAACGGCGGCGAGCCGGACTACCAGCTCGAATTCCCGCACGGTTACACCTACTCCGCCCATCCGGTCAGCTGCGCGGTGGCGCTGGCGACGCTGGACATCCTGCAGCGCGAACAAATGGTGGAGCGCGTACAGGCGCTGGCGCCCTACTTCGAGCGCGCGGTGCACAGCCTGCAGGGGGCCAAACACGTCGCCGACATTCGCAATATCGGCCTGGCGGCCGGCATCACGCTGGCGGCGCGGCCCGGCGAACCGGCGCGGCGGCCCTTCGAAGCGGCGATGCGCTGCTGGGAAAGCGGGTTTTACGTGCGCTACGGCGGCGACACCCTGCAACTGGCGCCGCCGTTCATCAGCAGCGAAGCGCAGATCGATGCGCTGATCAACGCCGTCGGCGATGCCCTCAACGCCACCGAATAAGGAGCGAACCATGACCATTACCCATTGGATCAACGGCGAACCCGCCGCCGGCGGCGAACGCAGCCAGCCGGTTTACGACCCGGCCACCGGCCAATCGGCGCAGGAGGTGCTGCTGGCCGACCACGCCACGGTGGAGCGCGCCATCGCCGCCGCCGAGCAGGCTTATCCCGCCTGGCGCAACACGCCGCCGCTGAAGCGCGCGCGCATCATGATGAAGCTCAAGGATCTGCTGGAGCAGCACGCCGACGCCATCTGCCAACTGATCACCGCCGAGCACGGCAAAGTGCTCAGCGACGCCCTGGGCGAACTGCAGCGCGGCATCGAGAATATCGAATACGCCGGCTATGTGCCGGAACTGCTGAAAGGCGAACACAGCAAAGAGGCGGGCCCGGGCATCGACAGCTGGAGCGAGTTTCAACCGCTCGGGGTGGTGGCGGGCATCACCCCGTTCAACTTCCCGGCGATGGTGCCGCTGTGGATGTGGCCGATGGCGGTCGCCTGCGGCAATACCTTCGTGCTGAAGCCTTCCGAGCGCGTCCCTTCCGCCGCGCTGTATATCGCGCGGCTGGCGGCGGAGGCCGGGCTGCCGCCGGGGGTGCTCAACGTGGTCAACGGCGATCGCGAAGCGGTGGAGACGCTGCTGCATGACGGACGCGTGAAGGCGATAAGCTTCGTCGGTTCGACGCCGGTCGCAGAACACATCTATCACACCGGCTGCGGCCAAAACAAACGGGTGCAGGCGCTGGGCGGCGCCAAAAACCACGCGGTGGTGCTGCCGGACGCTGATATCCCCGGCGCGGTCGGCGCGCTGATGGGCGCGGCGTTCGGCTCCTGCGGCCAGCGCTGCATGGCCATCCCGCTGGTAGTCGCGGTGGGCGACGGCACCGCCGACGCGCTGATCGCCGGGCTGCGGCAACAGATGGCCGCCATGCGCGTCGGCCCCGGCAGCGACAACCGCAACGACATGGGGCCGCTGGTGACTCAACAGCATTATCAGAAGGTGAAAGGCTATATCGATCAGGGCGTGGCCGAAGGCGCCGAGCTGCTGGTGGACGGCCGCGAACTGCGCGTGACGGACGCCGACGGCCGCCCCAGCCAGGGGTATTTTCTCGGCCCGACGCTGTTCGACCGCGTGACGCCCGGCATGCGCATCTATCAGGAGGAGATCTTCGGCCCGGTGCTCGGCGTGGTGCGCGCGGCGTCGCTGCAGGAGGCGATGGCCTTGATCGACGCCCACGAATACGGCAACGGCACCTGCCTGTTCACCCGTGACGGTGAAGCGGCGCGCCACTTCTCCAGCCGCATTCAGGTCGGCATGGTGGGGATCAACGTGGCGCTGCCGGTGCCGGTGGCCTACCACTCATTCGGCGGCTGGAAGCGCTCGCTGTTCGGCGATCTGCACGCCTACGGCCCGGACGCGGTCAGGTTCTACACCAAACGCAAGACCATTACCCAGCGCTGGCCGGCCTCCGGCGATGCCCGCCGCGCCAGCTTCAGCTTCCCGTCGGGATAAAAATAACAAACTTATCCCCAACGAATTTCAAGTTGCAGCTAGGCGGCAAAGTCATTCGTCTCCAGGAGCTTACTTAAGTAAGTGACTGGTGCGAATGATCTGCGGCCAACAACGCTGCGGCTTGAAAGGCGCAGGGGATTTAGCGCGCTCCATTTGATTTCTGCGTACAGCCTGTGCAGCAAAACAATTACTCACTCACACGTTAATGGAGTCGTTAACCATGAAAGAGTCCGCCCCTGAACACACTTTCAAAGGCAATCTCAGCGTCCTCGACGTGGTGATGATCACCGCTTCCGGCGTGACGCCGGCCAGCTCAATCTTCGTCATCGCGCCGCTGGCGATCGCCAGCGCCGGCAGCGGCGCCTTTCTGTCGTTTCTGATCGCCGCCTGCGTCGCCGCCACCATCGCGCTGTGCTATGCCGAGCTCGGCGCCGCGCACCCCAGCGCCGGCGGCGAATACAGCATCATCAAACGCCTGTTCGGCACCCTGTGCGGGTTGCAGACCTATCTGTTTATTCTCAGCGCCGCGCTGTTCGTGCCGGCGGTGCTGGCCACCGGCGCCGTGCCCTATCTGAATACCGCGTTGGGCACCTCATTCGACGCCTCCACCGCCGGCATGATCACCGTGCTGATCGGCGGCGCCTGCGCCATTTTCAACATCAAGGCCAACGCCCTGCTGACCGGCGCCTTTCTGGTGGTGGAAGTGGCGGTGCTGGCGCTGATCGCCTGGCTCGGTTTCAGCCATCCGCATCAAAGCGCGGAGATCCTCACCGCGCCGGTGATGCTGGACGCGCAGGGCAGCCTGGCGCCGGTTTCGCTGCCGCTGATCGTCGCCATGGTCGGGGTCGCGCTGTTCTCCTACAACGGCTACGGCGCGGCGGTGTACATGGCGGAAGATATGCGCGAGCAGGGCAAACCGATGGCGGTCGCGATCATGCTGACGCTGGTCATCGTGGTGCTGGTGGAACTGGTGCCGTTCACCGCCCTGCTGATCGGCTCGCCGTCGCTGGCGGAGATGGCCAAACAGGCCGATCCGGTCGGTTATGTGGTCACCCAGCTCGGCGGCCCGACGCTGGCGCGGGTGGTGAGCGGCGCGATCTATCTGTCGGTATTCAACGCCATCATCGCCATCGTGGCGCAGTTCAGCCGCATGATGTTCGCCAGCGGGCGCGACGGCTTCTGGCTGCCGACGTTCAACCGCGCGCTGAAAATCATCCATCCGCGCTTCGGCACCCCCTGGATCGCCACCCTGCTGTTCGGCGTCCCCTCGGCGCTGCTGGCGTTTTGCTCCGACCTCGAATCGCTGACCTCATTCACCGTGATCCTGCTGCTGCTGGTGTACATCATCATGGCGGTGGCGGCGCTGATCAGCCGCCGTCGCCGCCACTTCCATCACCCGTACCTGATGCCGCTGTGGCCGCTGCCGGCGGCGGCGGCGCTGCTGTGCTGCCTGTACGTGCTGTGGACGATTTTAATCGCCAGCAGCCTGAAAGACTTTATTATCATTGCCGGCATCATCGGCTTCGGGCTGGCGCTGAACCACTTGCGCGGCCGCCAGACGGCGCCCCTCGCCGCCCCCTCAATAGAAGGAGAATAACCATGACGCAGCGCGCTCAGGATCTGGGCATCACCATCGGCCAGGGCACGCCCGGCCCGCTGAACGCCATCACCGACGTGCCCGGCGTGCGCGTCGGCCATGCCAGCCTTCATGCCGATTTGGCGGACGGGCGCAGCGTGCGCACCGGCGTGACGGTGATCGAACCGCGCCCCGGCTCCGCTCGCCACGCGCCCTGCTTCGCCGGCGTGCACGTGCTGAACGGCAACGGCGACGCCACCGGCCTGGAATGGGTGCGAGAAGCGGGCCTGTTGACCAGCCCGATCGCTTTCACCAACACCCACAGCGTGGGGGTAGTGCGCGATGCGCTGATCGCGCTGGAGCGTGAAACGCTGCCCGCGAGCGACAACGCGGTGTACTGGAATATGCCGGTGGTGATGGAAACCTTCGATGGCCTGCTCAACGACATCAACGGCTTTCACGTCAAGGCCGAGCACGTACGCCAGGCGCAGCAGGCGGCCCGAGGCGGCTTGCCGCAGGAAGGCGCGGTCGGCGGCGGCAGCGGCATGATCTGTCATGAATTCAAGGGCGGCAGCGGCACCGCATCGCGCCGCTTGCCCGCCGATCAAGGCGGCTGGACGGTGGGCGCCATCGTGCAGGCCAACCACGGCAAGCGCGAGTCGCTGCTGGTCGGCGGTTACCCGGTGGGCCGCCACCTGGGGCATATCCCCTCGCCGTTCACGCCGCAGTTGCCGCATCCCGGCATGGGCTCCATCGTGGTGGCGCTGGCGACCGACGCGCCGCTGCTGCCGCACCAGTGCGCGCGGCTGGCGCAGCGCGCCAGCATCGGCATCGCCCGCACCGGCGGCGGCACCGAGGATTCGAGCGGCGATCTCTTTATCGCCTTCGCCACCGGCAACGACGGCCTGCCGCCCGCCGACTACGCCAATAAAGGCGATTTCACCACGCCGCTGCGCATGGTGAACAACGACTACATTTCGGCGCTGTTCGCCGCGGCGGCGGAAGCGGTGGAAGAGGCGATCGTCAATGCGCTGCTGGCGGCCAATACCGTCAGCGGCAACGGCCATCGGGCGGAAGGGTTGAGCGCCGAACAGCTGGTGACGGCGCTGGAGAAGGCCGGCTGGCGGCGGTAAACAACGCGGGGCGCGGGTTAATGCGCCCTGATTATCAGGATTCGCCGCCCGGTTTGGGCGTCGGGTAATCGTAATCCAGCTTCAACGGCTCGGCGTAGACGCTGTCCCACAGCTGTTGGTACAGCCTGTCCAACCGCCCGCTCATCGCCGTGCTGTGCAGCACCAGCTCCAGATTGCGCGAGTTGTCCAGATAGCCGCCGGTCCAGTTGCTGGTGCCCACCCAGGCAATCTCATCGTCGATGGTCATCAGCTTGCTGTGGATCACCCGGGCAAACGGGATGAAGCCGCTGCTGGCCGGCGGAATGGTCACCACCTTGATCTGCACGTTCGGCACCAGCGCCAGGCTCTTCAGCCAGGCGATATCCGGCTTTTTGGTGTTCCAGTTGGCTACCATCAACTCGATCTGCACGCCGCGCGCCGCCGCGCCGCGCAGCGCGTTGTCGATGACCGCATAGAAGGGGCGACTGCGCTCCGGGCCGAACGACAGCGGCGCGTAATCCATTACCTGCACCCGCACCCGCCGTTTGGCGTCAGCCAGCAGACGCGGCAGCTCGGCCTGCGAATCGAGCACGCCCGCCGGGTTGTAGGCGCGCGGGCTGGCCACCAGATAGTTGCCCTGCGGCTGCGCCGTCGGCGGCGAATCGGGCAGCGTCGGCACCGGCTTATCCTGCGCCAGCAGCGCCTGCGCCCGCCAGTCCTGTTCGAAGATCGCCTGGATCTGCCCTACCACCCTGGCGTCGCTGATGCGCAGCCCGGTTTCGTGAATGTGTTCCAGCGCGCGCCAGTCGAAGTTCTGGCTGCCGACGAACGCCTGCTCGCCGTCCACCAGCAGATACTTGGCATGCAGAATGCCGCCGCTCAGCTTCTGGTATGGGATGATGCGCAGCTCCAGATTGGGGATCGCCTTCAGCCGTTCCAGCGTCTCGGCGGTGGAGAGGCGAATGCCCTTCTCTTCCAGCAAAAAGCGGATTTTCACCCCGCGTTCGCCGGCCGACTTCAGGTGCTGCAGCACGCCGTCCAGCAGCGAACCGTCCTGATTCGCCACGTAGAACTGCCCCAGATCGATGCGGGTTTTCGCCGCGTCGAACATCTCGCGCCATACCTCGGCGGTGTTGCGCAGGTCGTCGGCCTGCAGCGCGGTTTCCACCGGCGCGGTGTACACCAGCTCGTAACCGGGAATAGCAAAACGCGCCGCAGCGCTCTGGCTCAACATCAACAAACAACCGCTCCACAATGCCGTATAAAGGCGGCCTCTCGGCCGCCGTACTGGATGGCCATTAGGCATAGCGCGGCGCTCCGCTGTCAACCCATTGTTCGCCGCTGCCGCTCTCCGGACGGCTGGCCGGTTGACCGGCGCGGATCAGCAGCACCTTCAGCAGTTCGTTGATGCGCTCCATGCGGCTCTGCAGGAAATTGTTGGCCACCAGGCACAGCAGCGCGATGGCGATGCCCAGCCCGGTGGCGTACAGCGCGGTGCCCATGCCGGCCGACACCAGACTCGGCTCGGACACCCCCGAGGCGGCCAGCGCCTTGAAGGTTTCGATGATCCCCATCACCGTGCCCAGCAACCCCAGCAACGGCGCGGCGGTGACCACGGTTTCCAGCAGCCACAGGCCGCGCGCCATCGGCGGCTTGCTCAGCAGGTACTGGGCGTCGATCAGATCGCCGATCGCCTCACGGTCGCCGGCGCGGTGTTTCTGCGCCAGCACCGGCGCGATCACCGCCATCGGCAGGCTGTTGCGCTGCGTCAGCGCGTCGGGCAAATCGGCGGCGCGGCGTACCTCCGGCGTCAGCGCCTGCTCCAGCCGGCGCGCCTGACGCTGGGTGTAGGCGAAGTACAGCGTGCGTTCGATGATGATCACCAGCGCGATCGCCAGCGCGGCGTACATCACGTAGAAAATAATGTCGTGCAACAGATTGGCGTCCATACAGGGTTCCTCTTCCCCGCCGCCGGGCAGACGGCGGGGCATTCAGTTAAAAGGTGGCTTCCAGCGAGACGCTGAAGGTGCGTTCTTCGCCGACGTTGTAATACGGGGTGCTGGCCTTCACGCCGCCGTAGGGCGCCGCGTTGAAGGTGGTGGTGCGCACCGAGGTCAGGTATTCCTTGTCAAACAGGTTGCTGATGCCAAAACGCAGCGCGGCGCTTTTGACGATTTTCTTGTCCACCGGCAGATGCACCCCCGCCGCCAGATCGAACACCGTGCGCCCGCCGATCTTCTCGTCGTTGGTCAGATCGCCATAGAACGCGCTGACGTACTTGCCGCTGACGCTGCCGTAGTACAGGCCGTCGTCATAACCCAGCGTCATGTTCAGCAGGTTTTTCGGCACGTTCGGCACCTCTTTGCCGGAGGTCGGCAGCGGCAACCCGCCGTTGCTGACGATGTCGCTCTTCTGCTTCGATTGGGTATAGGTATAGGACGTGTAGTAATTGAAGTTATGCGGCAGTTGGCCGCTCCACTCCAGCTCCAGCCCTTTGTTCTCCACGTTGCCGATGTTCATCATCTCGTAGTCGCCGGCCGCGTTGGTGGTGGAGATCTGGCGATCGCTGTAGCGCATGTAGAACAGCGTGGCGCTCAGCAGCATGTCTTCCTGTTGGAAGCGCCAGCCCAGCTCGTGGTTCCAGCTCAGCTCCGGCTTGGTGCTGAGCGAATCGCCGACGTTGTACAGCACATAGTTCGGCGGCGTGCGCATGTTGCGCGTCAGGTTGTAGAACACCTGGTTTTCCTGGTTCACCTTATAGCTGGCGCTGAAGTTCGGCAGGAATTCATGATAGGTGGCTTTGCGTTTCTCCGGCGCGTTGTACAGGCTGCCGCGATTGTCCCCTTTACGTTCCACGTACTGATAGGCCAGGCCGCCGACGAAAGTCCAGTCCGGCGTGGCGAACCAGGTATCCTGCAGCCACACCTTCTGCGCCGGGGTGATGGTGTACTGGTTGCGCCCCTGAACGGTGTTGCCGTTGGCGTCCTTCACCTGATCGGAACCGCCCGGCGGCCCCCAAATCTGCGACGGGTTGCCGTCGCCCTTGATGCTGATGAACGGCTGGGTCTGCAGCTGGCGCGCGCGCTCATACCAGTAACCGATATCCAGACTGTGCTGATCGTTGATGTCCCACTTCAGCTTGGTGGTGATGCCCGGCCGCCAGGTCTGCGTCCACGACGGGCGGTAGTAGGTGTTGGATTTCAGGTTGCTGAGATCGTACTGCCCTGCCCTGTCCGACGTGCTGGACAATACCGACGCGGTTTGACCGTTGAAGCTGCCGCCGTTGCCCCAGTAGTAATACGGTTGCAGGGTAAGCGACAGGTTGTCGCGCAGCTGCAGCTTCTGGGTGAACGACAGCGTGAAGTTCTCGAACGGGTTGCGCTCGAGCTTGTAATACTTGTTCAACTGTCCGCGGCTGTTGTACTCCGGCGTGGTGGCATAGTCGGTGTCGCGGCCGTCGTTTTGGAACTGCGCCTTGCTCAGGGTGTTGTAGTTGGTGTTGTTCTGGCGGTTGTACTTCATCACCAGATTGCTGCTGTTGCCGTTGCCGTCTTCGTACAGCGAGTTCATCTCGAACTTGTCGGAGTACAGCCGCCCCTCGCCGCGCCACTTCTTCGCCTCGGTGTGCGAATAAGAGAGCCAGTTGCTGAAGCCGTTGTACTCGCCGGTGTCCAGGCGGGCGAAGGTTTTGCTCAGGCTGTTGCTGCCCAGCGTTTGCTTGACGAAACCGCCGAAGTCTTTCGCCGGGCGGCGCGTTACCAGGCCGATGTTGCCGCCGCTGGAGCCGATATGCGGGCCGTCCGCTTCGGAAGAGCCCTGGGTGACGAACACCTCTTCCAGGTTCTCCGCATCGCCCAGCAGGTTCGGGTATACCGCGTAGTTGCCGGAGTCGTTGATCGGGATGCCGTCCATCGACAGGCCGATCTGATCCGAGTTCATGCCGCGCATGGTGTAGTCCACGCCGCTCAGGCCGCTGGCGTCATTGCTGTTGACGTTGAGGCCCGGCGTGAACTTCAGCTTGTCGATGGCGTTGGCCGCCGACGGCATTTTATCCATCGCCTCTTTGGTGACGGTGGAGCGCGCCTTGGCGCTGTCGTCCTGCACCATCATGCCGCCGCCGAGCGACTGCCCCTTGACGCTGATGGTGCCGACGTCGGTGCCGTCGGCCGCCAGCGCGGCGCCCGGCAGCATCGCCGACATCACCGCCAGATAGATCCCAGAACGATTGAACGATTTCATGGTGTGCATCCCTTAAAAATCAAACGATTAACCCTTGCGCTAAGGCGCCTGATAATTGAACGTCGCGGTAAATCTTTTGGTTGTTTGCCCGGCGAACGCGTCGCTCGGGAATGGCTTCACTGAACTGATGCTTTGCAGGCTGCTCATCGCCGCGCGATTCAGCAGCATGCTGGCGGCTTTGTTGGCGATGCCGGAAGAGACCACCCGCCCGCTGCGATCGACCTCCAGCCACACCTCGACGTTGCCCTGCGGGCGCTCGAGGGAGGCCTGACGGCCGGTCGGGTAGCGCTTGCGCTGTTCCAGTTCGCGGCGCAAGGCCAGCAGATAGCCGTTTTCAATCGCCTGCGCATTCACCTTCGGCGCCGCCGGGGTGGCCGGTGCGGGCTGTGCCGCCGGTTTACTGACCAGCGCGCGCGGCGCGGCGGGCGCCGGCGTCGGTTTAGGCTTTTCCACCGGTTTGGCTTTCTCTTTCACCGGCTTGGGTTTGGGCTTCGGTTGCGGTTTCGGCACCGGCTTGGCTTCCACGATCGGTTCCGGCGTCGGCACCACCGGTTCGGGGATCGGCTCCGGCTCGGGCGGCGGTTCGGGCTGGGGGTCCGGCGGCATTTGCGGTTGAGGTTCAGGCGCCGGTTCAGGCTCCACCAGCGCCAGTTCGATGGCGCTTTCGTCGTAGCGCGGCTGGATCTTCAGCGCCGCCTGCTGGCTGGCGAACAGCAGGCAGCCGGCGACAATCAGCGCCGGCAACCAGCTGAAAAGATGACGTGAGCGATAGAGCAGATACATGTCACAGCTTCCGTGTCGCGATGGAGACGGAGAAGAAACCGCCCTGGCGCAGGTTATCCATGACCGCCACCAGCCGCTCGACCGCCACGCCTTTGTCGCTGTTGACGATGATGGTGGTGGTCTGGTTGGCCTGCTGCTGTTGCTTGAGCGTCGTGACCAACGCGTCGAGCGCGATCGGCTGGCCATCCAGCTGCAGCTGTTCGTCGGCCCCCAGCGTGATAATCGCTTTCTTCTGCGGTTTCAGCTGTTGCGCGCTGCCGGCGGACGGCAGCTGCGTTTTCAACCCGAGCGCCGGAATGACGTTCAGGCTGATCAAGACGAAAAACACCAATAAAAACATCATCACGTCGATCATCGGGATCAGTTCGATGTGCGCTTTGTTCTTTTTCGGTTCGTTCCAGTTACGCATGACACTCCCTCACAAAAGCGAAGCAGCCAATATAGGAGGGGTTTGTTTACCTTTTGTTACGCTTGTGTGATCTTATTTTCACAGTGCGGATTTTTTGCGAGAATTTTTTCAATAACTAACGATGGCAAGGGCTATATAACCCATTAATTAGCGATAGTTTTTATCGGAATAATTGCAATGTGGGCCTAACGCCGTGCGGATGACGAGACAATAAATGTGAAAATAGTGACAAGCTGCGCCAACCGGCGGCGGCTTTGCCTCTCACCTTCCAGCGATATCTGCTATTTTTCCCAAGAACATTCCCAATCCCCCTCTTTAAAACACTCGCCAAAAATGAATGCGCCTATATTTAACCAAATAATACCCTTCATTGAATAGAATATTGCCAATCAAATATCAGCTGTTATATTTTTAAAGTGAAATAGCGCTACGGCATTATTTTAGAATTTAATTAAACCCACTAAGTCACCCTTTTATTTATAAGGATTGTATATGAAAGTACTTAGTCAATATGAAGAACAGTACGTTAGCGGTGGCGATCTGAACGCGGCCTGGGATGGGCTGTTGGACGGCGCCATGACCGGCGCGCTGATTGCAGGCAAATCCGCAGGCGCAGGCGGCTTTATTGCCGGTGCGGTCGGCCAATTGGTTGGCACCCTCATCGGCGGCGTTGCAGGCGGTGTGGGGCTGGGTCTTTATGGCCTGACGCATACGCAGCAGGAAGTGGCCGACTACGCGAAACATTTCCGCGAGACGATCGGCTCTACCTCGACCTCGGTCGGCGGCAGCCTGTAATAGAAATAAAATGGCCGCCGGCGCGGCGGCTATTTTATTTCTGACGCGCGGGGAATAAAAAAACCGTTAATCCCGGAGACGCGCCGGCGCAAATATCCTGACAGCACTTCGGTTCATAAAAAAAGACGCCCGCAGGCGTCTTCTTGGTATTGTCACTGAAGCCCGAGGCGATCAGTTCACTTTCACCGGCATACCGGAACGAGCCTTGATCGCCGCGTCCACTTCGCTCTGGTTGACGCCGGCGTCCATCAGCACTTTGCCGACCGGCGCGGAAATGGTCAGCGGCACCGGATCCTTGGATTGCAGCTGCTCTTCGTTGGCCGACAGCGGGTTGTGCACTTCCACGTAGCGCGAGCCGTCCGGTTCGACGGTGGCCTTCATCGGTTCGTTGATGAACTGCACGCGGGTGCCTACCGGCACGTTCTGGAACAGGTACTTGATGTCGTCGGCACGCAGACGCACGCAGCCGTGGCTCACGCGCAGGCCGATGCCGAAGTTGGCGTTGGTGCCGTGGATGGCATACAGGCGGCCAACATACAGCGCATACAGCCCCATCGGGTTATCCGGGCCGGCCGGGAACACCGCAGGCAGGATTTCGCCGTCTGCCGCGTATTCGGCGCGCATTTTGGCGGTCGGCGTCCAGGTTGGGCCGTCTTTCTTGCGCTGCACGGTGGTGGTCCAGTTCAGCGGGGTGTCTTTACCCAGCTGGCCGATGCCGATCGGCAACACCACGACGGTGTTGGAACCTTTCGGGTAGTAGTACAGACGCATTTCGGCGCTGTTGATGATGATGCCTTCACGCGGCGCGTCCGGCAGGATCAGCTGTTGCGGGATGGTCAGGGTGCTGCCGGCCTTCGGCAGGAACGGATCCACGCCCGGGTTGGCCTCCAGCATGTTGCTCAGCCCCATCTGATACTGGGCGGCGAAGCTTTCCAGCGGCAGTTTGCTGTCTTCCGGTACGGTGATTTGGATATTTTCGCCCACCAAACGGCTGTCTTTTGGCGGCAGCGGGTAGACGACGGCGAAGGCAGCCTGGCTGAATGCAACCAGTGCCGTAAACAGGGTTAATAACGCGCGAATGCTCATTTTCATCTTCGTGTTGGTCAAGGCCACTGGCGATTATGGGTATTGGTTTCTACGGCCACGTTTCCCCGTTGAATTTCAGCCGGCAGCCAACGGCGCTGCGGCCTGAAAAACCAGGGGGGATTTGACCGGATGCGCATTATATGTGCACATCAATCAAAGTGTGAACCATTACCGATGTAATATCGCAATTTTTTGTAACCTGACGCGCCACGAAGGCGATTTTCTGCGAGAACCGCCGCCTAACTGGCGGCGGCCAGCGCCTCCGCCCGCCGAATGGGGATCAGATATTCACAACGGATCGCCGCGCCGCCAAGCGGGCAACTGCCCTCCTGCGCCGGGTAGAACCGCTCAATATCCTGCCCTGGCCGGCGGATGGCGTTCATCTGCGGCATGGCGGTGTCATACAGCCGGACAATAAAGTTTTGTAACCCTTCCGCCTGCCCCTGATAGGTGAAACGGGCGTATTCCCCCTGTTCGATGGTCACCCGTTCCCCCACCGCCCCTTCGTCCGGCAAAGCGGCGGTATACGCCATGCGCGGGCAGCCCCGACGCTGCCGGTCGATCTCCAGGCTGGTAAGGCCATACATCACTTCGGGCAGCGTCTGCGGCCGCAGCAGTTGCCGCCAGGCATGGCGACGCAGCTCGCATTTGGAAGCCGCCAACTGCCCCAGCGTAAAGCTGCGGCGTTGCGTGTTGCCCACCAGCTGCATGGCGGGCAGCGTCACGATATCGGCCTGCGGCAGCGGCGCTTCGGTCAGCCGCAGCGGCGGCTGCAGACCGTAGCTCGACCAATCCTGGCTGCGACGATAGCTGGCCGGCGGCAGACCAAACTGCTTGCGGAAGCAGCGGGTGAAGGTCTGCTGCGAATCGAACTGGTACGTATCGGCGATACAGGCCACGCTGGTGCCGGTCAGGCGCAGTTCGCGCGCAGCGGCGGTCAACCTTCTGCGGCGGGCGTACGTGCCGAGGATATGGCCGGTGTGCTGCTTGAACATCCGCTGCAAATGCCACTTGGAATAGCCAGATTTGGCGGCGATGTCGTCCAGCGTCAGCGGCTGATCCAGGCTCTGCTCGATCCAGGCCAGCAGCTGCTCAATCACCTGTTGCTGGTGCATGGTGTTCCCCTTATTTGCTCAGTAATGTCAGCGCCAACATCCGGCCTGCGGCTTCATCGGCGGCCACCAGTACCGGATAGCCCCAGAATTTGGCGCCGTATTCGGCGAATGCTTCCGCCGCCGCGCGTTTGGCGTCGTCCGGTTCCAGCATGATCATGCCTTTCGCCCACCGCTTCAGCGCCGCGCGGTTATCGCGCTTCCACAGCGCCACCTGAGTGCGGGCGTCGCGATCGTGCTCTTCACCTTCATCGCCGACGCTGCGATCGGTCATCAGGACGAAAGGCTCGGCGCGCGCCAGCAGCGCGCTGAATTCAGCCAGCTCGGCCTGGGTATCGCGCCCGTTTCGGCGCATCCACACCAGCGGAAAATCGGCGGTATCGAGTGACATAATCAGTTTCCTCGCGAAAGGGTTTAGGACTGGCGCTTACTTTATCGGCACCGGCGCTAGACCACATTGCGCAATCAGGACATAATACTTTTCAATTCCGCCAAATTGAGAATTGTTCTCATGAAAGTCCAGATCCCACGCCGCAATATCGATATCGATCAGGTGCCGCGCCCGCTGTTCGCCGTGCAGAGTTCCACCATCGAGCAGGACTGGGAAGTCGAGCCGCATCGTCATCAAAAGGCGCAGCTGATCTATACCGTGCGCGGCATGATCCGCTGCGAAGTGGAAAACGGCCTGTGGCTGGTGCCGCCGCAGTGCGCGCTGTGGATGCCGGGCAACGTGTTGCACAACGCCCAGGGCGCCGGCTCGACCGAAGCTTACTGCCTGTTCGTCGATCAACACGTCGTCGCCGGCTTGCCGCAGAGTTGCTGCACGCTGTCGGTCTCGCCGCTGCTGCGCGAACTGCTGCTGCAGGCCACCACCTTCGAACCGCTCTACGACGAACAGGGCGCCGAAGGGCGCCTGACGGCGGTGTTGCTGGATCAGCTGGTAGCCGCGCCGATCGAGAATCTGCATCTGCCGGTATCCGACGATGCGCGCATCCGGCAGTTGACCGAAGGCATGCTGAGCTGCCCGGCGGACAAATCCACCCTCGGCCAGTGGGCGCAGCGCATCGGCATGAGCGAGCGCTCCCTCAGCCGCACGCTGCAACAACAGATGGGCATGAGCTTCGGCCACTGGCGGCGTCAGCTGCACGTGATGCTGGCGCTGCAGCGCTTGACGCAGGGCGAGAGCGTACAGACGGTGGCGCTGGATCTGGGTTACGAGAGCGCCAGCGGCTTCGTCACCATGTTCAGAAAGGCGGTGGGCAAACCGCCGGCGCGCTACCTGGCGGAACGCAACGCCGCCGGGCAATCTCCGGGCGGCGCGATCAGCATGTGAACGGCCGGCACCCGCGCCGGCCTGGCAAGAGGCGGATCAGAAGTCGTAGAACACCGTTATCCAGGTGGAATCCGGCTCGTTGTCGCTGCTGTTGGCCAGCGTGCGCTCCACATACACCGACAGACCGTAACCGATGGTGGTGCCCGCGCCGAGGTAGACGTGGTTGGCGTGATACGCCTCGTCTCCTTTCAGCCGCAGCGAGTCCGCCGCGACGTAAGGCTGAACGGATTTGAGGAACGGCTTGTCGATATTGAAGGTGTAACCGACGAAGCCTTCCAGCCCGTAGCCGTCGCCGGCGAAGAAGTGCGACAGCGTGCGCTGGCGGGTGCTCGGCACATAGTCTTTGTAATAGCTGGCGGTGCCGACGATGTACCAGTTGTTCGGCTGCCAGGTCAACGCGGTGCCGGACAGCTGCTGGTGATAATCCTTTTCGTTGTACAGATTATCTTTGATCTTCGCGTCGGTATAACTGTAGGCGGCGCTGAAGGTGAAATCCTTCGTCACCTTATAATCGAAGCCCAGCCCGCCACCGCCCTTGCGGCGGTAAATCAGGTTATCCGCGGTGTGCAGATCGTCTTCCGGCAATAAATAGTTGGCGTACAGCGTTACCGGCCCGAAATCATTGGTGTATTTGATGCTGTTTTTCGGTTTATTGCCGCCGTCATAATCGCCGGAAATACCGATGCCGGTGCCGCCCGCGTGGCCGTCGTTATCCCAGACGTCGCTTTTGATGCCGACCACGGAATAATAGATGCCGTACTGGTGGCCATAGGTCAGGGTGCCGTAACGATCGTCCTTGAAACCGGCGTACAGCTGGCGCTGATAGTCGCGTTTGCCGTCCTCATTGTAGTGCCCGTCCCAGCTGAGCGCGTGCGCCAGATCGACGCCCCACTCGTAATAGCCGATGATCGAGGTGTCCTGCGTCAGCGCATAGTCGCCGCTGAAGCGAAAACGCGTGCCGCCGTCGTGACCGTTTTTGTCATAGCCCGGTTCCGGGCCGTTATTGAAGATCCACTCGGGGCGAATGCTGCCGCCCACCTTTAAACTGAGCGGCGCCAGCAACACATTGCTCTGCGGGTTTTTATCCAGAATGGTGATCTCGGCCTGTGCGCCGGCGGATAACGCCGACAGCAAGACGCCGCCAATGAATATTGGCGTTGTATTCTTTCTCATTATTACCCCTGCCCGAAAAAATTATTGTTATAAACACGGTGGTCTTAAGCCACGCGGAAATAATTACCCGATGTCAACAGCGCACGCAAGATATAAAAATTCACGTCATAATCTGTCATTATTTCAGGTTGGATTTATTTTCAGCAGAAACGTGTTCACCTGTAACACGGAGAAAAATAATGTAATAACCGCAGCACGAAATAAACCAATCCGCATCTTTTACCCAAAATAACCCGGCGTGATTATCTGGGAATAAAGATAGCAAATAACAAATAAATATTATTGCCGCAGGTAAACCGTCACGCGATGGAATTAATTAATGGTGGGAAATAACGACGGAGCGCATTGCGCGCTCCGGGGAAAATCTCACTACTGCGCCAGCCAGCCGCCGTCCATGTTCCAGGCGGCGCCGCGCACCTGCGCCGCCGCATCGCTGCACAGGAACAGCGCCAGCTCGCCGAGTTGCTCCGGCGTGACAAACGCTTGCGACGGCTGCTTCTCCGCCAGCAGCTCATCGCGCGCCCGCTGCGGATCGATGCCGGCGGCGATGCGTTTGTCGATCTGCTGTTGCACCAGCGGCGTCAGCACCCAGCCGGGGCAGATGGCGTTGCAGGTGACAGGCGTGCGCGCGGTCTCCAGCGCCAGCGTCTTGGTCAGCCCCACCACGCCGTGCTTGGCCGCCACATAGGCCGATTTGTCTTTCGACGCCACCAGCCCGTGCACTGACGCGACGTTGATAATGCGCCCCCAGTTGCGCTCGCGCATCCCCGGCAGCGCCAATCGGCAGGTGTGGAACACCGCCGACAGGTTGATGGCGAGGATCGCGTTCCATTTCTCCACCGGGAACTGATCCAGCGGCGCCACGTGCTGAATGCCGGCGTTGTTCACCAGAATATCCACGCCGCCGAACTCACGCTCGGCATAGTGCATCATGTCCGCTATCTGGGCCGCATCGCCGAGATCGGCGCCGTGATACCCCGGCGCGGCGCCCAGCCGGGCAACCTGCGCTTTCGCCGCTTCCACATCGCCAAAGCCGTTGAGGATCACGCGCACGCCGGCGGCGGCCAGCACGGACGCTATCCCGAGGCCGATGCCGCTGGTCGAGCCGGTCACCAGCGCGGTCTTGCCTTGTACACTCATGGTATCGCTCCTTTAAACAATGCCGGTCAGGTAGAACACGCCGATCACGAACAGCACCGCGGCGCTCTTGATCAGGGTGATGGCGAAGATGCCGCCATAGGCCTGCCGGTGGCTAAGGCCGGTGATCGCCAGCAGGGTGATCACCGCGCCGTTGTGCGGCAAGGTGTCCATGCCGCCGCTGGCCATCGAGGCCACCCGGTGCAGCACCTCCAACGGAATGTGCGCCGCATGGGCGGCGGCCACGAAGTTATCGGCCATCGCCGCCAGCGCGATGCTCATGCCGCCGGAGGCCGAGCCGGTGATGCCGGCCAGCAGGGTGACGCTGATCGCTTCGTTCAGCAGCGGATTGGGGATCGCCGACAGCGCCTGCGACAGCACCAAAAAGCCCGGCAGCGCGGCGATCACCGCGCCGAAGCCGTATTCGGAGGCGGTGTTCATCGCCGCCAGAATTGCGCCGCCGACCGCCGTCTTGCTGCCTTCCGCCAGCCGCCCGCGAATATTGCCAAAGCCGAACGCCACCACCAGCAGAATCCCCGACACCAGCGCCGCTTCCACCGCCCAGATGGCGGTGATCTTCGCCACATCGGTGGTGATGGGCTTGGCCAGCCCCGGCAGCGTCAGCTCGTGGCTGGCGCCGTACCACTGCGGGATCCAATGGGTGAAGGCAAGGTTGAATACCCCGACCAAAATCAGCGGCAGGATGGCGATCAGCGGGTTCGGCAGGTTGATATCGTCCGGGGTTTCCGGTTCGTTCAGCAGCTCGGTGCCGTACCCTTCGCCTTTCAGCTGCGCCTTGCGCCGCTGGCGTTCAAGATACAGCAGGCCGACCGCGATGATGAACAGCGAGCCGATCAGCCCCAGCCAGGGCGCGGCCCAGGCGTTGGTGCCGAAGAAGCTGGTCGGGATGATGTTTTGGATCTGCGGCGTGCCGGGCAAGGCGTCCATGGTGAAGGAGAAGGCGCCGAGCGCCACGGTGGCCGGGATCAGCCGCTTGGGGATGCCGCTCTGGCGGAACAGCTCGGCGGCGAACGGATAAACCGCGAACGCCACCACGAACAACGACACCCCGCCGTAGGTCAGCAGCGCGCACACCAGCACGATCACCGGAATGGCGTGGCGCCGGCCGAGAATGCGGATCGCCGCCGCGACGATCGAACGGGAGAAGCCGGACAGCTCGATCAGCTTGCCGAACACCGCCCCCAGCAGGAACACCGGGAAGTAGAGCTTCACGAAGCCAACCATCTTCTCCATAAACAGCCCGGTGAAGGTCGGCGCCACCGCGCCGGGGTCGGTCAACAGCACCGCGCCCAGCGCGGCTATCGGGGCGAACAAAATCACGCTGTAGCCGCGGTAGGCGGCCAGCATCAGTAATCCCAGTGCTGCCAGGGCAATCAAAACGCTCATCAGGCACCTCGCTATCGTTGTTATTGTCAGGTACGGCGTGCGAAATTACGGTTTCAGCGCAAAGCGCAGCTGATGCGCCCGTCGCCGTTGAATGCGTTCCCTGCGCGCTTCATCCCAAAGATAAAATCCCCGGCCGCTGCGCTGGCCGATATCGCCGCGCTGCAGCCGCTGTTCCACCAGCGCCGTCATCTCGTCGCCGGTCGCCAGTTCCGGGAACAGGTGGCGGGCGATGTCCGCCACCGTCGCCAGCCCGGTCATGTCGGCGGCCTCCAGCGGGCCGACCATGGCGTAGCGCCGCCCCAGCGAGGCGCGCATCACCTGATCCACCACCTCGGCGCTGGCGATGCCGCTGTGGACGATGTGCAGCGCCTCACGCAGCACCGCAAACTGCAGCCGATTGCCGACAAACCCCGGCGCTGCGCGTTCCAGCAGCACCGCCTCCAGCGCCATCTCGCCGAGCAGCGCCTGCACCGCCGCCAGATGGCGCGGCTCGGTGGCGCTGCCGGGCACGATCTCCACCAGCGGGATCAGGTGCGGCGGGTGCCAAAAGTGGGCGATCAGCAGCCGCTGCGGATGGGTCATGCGCGCCGCCAGCTCGTCCGGCGGCAAGCCGCTGGTGTTGCTGGCAATCACCGCGTCGTCAGCGATCAGCCCTTCCAACTGCTCATACAGCGCGTGCTTCAGCTCGAGCCGTTCCGGGATCGCCTCGATAAGCAGCCGGGCGTGCGCTACCGCGTTCAGATCGCCGGTCACGCGCAGCCGCGCCAGCGCCGCTTCGCGTTCGTCGCGATCAAACTGCCCGACGTCGCTCAGCTCGGCCAGAATACCGCTCGCCACTGCCGACGCTTCCTCCCGGCGCTGCGGATCCGGTTCATACAGCAGCACCTCATGGCCGTGGCGAATAAAGTGGGTGGCGATGCCCACCCCCATAAGCCCGGCGCCCAGTACCGCATAGTCAGATGACTGCATCGTGCCTTCCTCGGTTGTTTACGGGCGCTCTACCGCCAGCGCCACGCCCTGCCCGCCGCCGATGCACAGCATCGCCAGCCCCTTGTTCACCTCGCGGCGCTGCATTTCGTACAGCAGCGACACCAAAATGCGGCAGCCGGACGCGCCGATCGGATGCCCCAGCGCGATCGCTCCGCCGTTGACGTTCACCCGCTCCGCCTCCCAGCCCAGTTCTTTGCCCACCGCCAGCGCCTGCGCGGCGAAGGCTTCGTTGGCTTCGATCAGATCGACCTCCTCCAGCCGCCAACCGGCTTTTTCCAGGCAGCGGCGCGCGGCCGGCGCCGGGCCGATGCCCATGATCGCCGGATCGACGCCCGACGAGGCGTAACCGGCGATGCGCGCCAGCACCGGCAAACGCAGCGCGGCGGCTTTTTCCGCGCTCATCAGCAGCACCACGGCGGCGCCGTCGTTGAGCGACGAGGCGTTGCCGGCGGTCACCGTGCCCTCTTTGCGAAACGCCGGGCGCAGCCGCGTCAGCGCCTCCAGGCTGGTGTCGCGCGGCTGTTCGTCGCGCTCTACCCGCAGCGCTTCGCCCTTCGGCTGCGGCACCGTCACCGGCGTGATCTCCTGCGCGAAACGCCCGGCCTGCTGCGCCGCCTGCGCCTTCTGCTGCGAGCGCAGGGCGAACCTGTCTTGTTCTTCTCTGCTGATGGCATATTTCTCCGCCAGGTTCTCGGCGGTGATACCCATGTGATAGTCGTTGAACGCGTCCCACAGGCCATCGTGGATCACGCTGTCCACCATCTGCGCGTGACCGAGACGCAGACCGGCGCGCGCGCCGGCCATCAGGTAAGGCGACCGGCTCATGCTCTCCTGGCCGCCGGCGATCACCGCGTCGGCGTCACCGCTGCGGATCGCCTGCACCGCCAGATGCACCGCCTTCAAACCGGAGCCGCACACCTTGTTGATGGTCAGCGCCGGCGTCGTCACGGGCAGCCCGGCGTTCAGCGCGGTCTGGCGCGCCGGATTCTGCCCGCAGCCGGCGGTCAGCACCTGGCCGAGGATCACTTCATCGATCTGCTGCGGCGCCACGCCGCTTTGCGCCAGCAGCCCCTGCACCGCCGCCGTGCCCAGTTCCACCGCCGTCAGCGGCGCCAGCGCGCCGTGAAAACTGCCGACCGGCGTGCGCGTCGCCGCCACGATCACCACTTCACGTTGTTGCACATTCACCTCCCGTTTCAGAAACGCATTTCCGGCACTTGCTCCGGCACGATCAGCCGGCCGGCGGTTTTGGCGACAATCTCCGCCACGCTGACGCCCGGCGCGCGTTCGCGCAGCACGAAAGCGCCGTCTTCAATTTCCAGATAGGCCAGATCGGTCAATACCTTGCGGATGCAGTTGGCGCCGGTCAGCGGCAGCGTGCAGCGCGGCAGCAGCTTGGACTCGCCGCCCTTCGCTGCGTGGGTCATCACCACGATGATGTTCTCCGCCCCCGCCACCAGATCCATCGCGCCGCCCATGCCCTTGACCATCTTGCCGGGGATCATCCACGAGGCGATGTTGCCCTCGACGTCCACTTCAAACGCCCCCAGCACGGTCAGATCGACATGGCCGCCGCGGATCATGGCGAACGACTGCGCCGAATCGAAGATCGACGCGCCGAGGCGCGCGGTGACCGTCTGCTTGCCGGCGTTGATCATGTCGGCGTCCAGCTGTTGCTCGGTCGGGAACTCGCCCATCCCCAGCAGGCCGTTTTCCGACTGCAGCATCACGTCCATGCCCGCCGGCACGTAGTTGGCCACCAGCGTCGGGATGCCGATGCCCAGGTTGACGTAGTAACCGTCCCTCAGCTCTTGCGCCACGCGCTGCGCCATTTGTTCACGGGTAAGCATGCGAATTCTCCTTATGCCCGCAGGGTGCGTTGTTCGATACGCTTTTCGAAGGTGCCCTGGATCAGCCGATCGACATAGATGCCGGGGGTGTGGATCGCCGCCGGATCCAGCTCGCCCGGCGCGACGATCTCTTCCACTTCCACCACCGTGATGCGCCCGGCGGTCGCCATCAGCGGATTGAAGTTCTGCGCGGTGTGGCGGTAGATGACGTTGCCGAAGTGATCGGCCTTCCAGCCTTTCACGATGGCGAAATCGCCGGTGATGGCGGTTTCCATGATGTAGGGGCGGCCGTTGAACTCGCGCACCTCTTTGCCTTCGGCGATCGGCGTGCCGTAACCGGTGGCGGTGAAGAATGCCGGGATGCCGGCGCCGCCGGCGCGGATCTTCTCCGCCAGCGTGCCCTGCGGCGTGAGATCCACCTCCAGCTCGCCGCTGAGCGCCTGCTGCTCGAACAGCGCGTTTTCGCCGACGTAAGATCCCACCACCTTGCGGATCTGATGGGTTTCCAGCAGCCGCCCGAGGCCGAACCCATCGACGCCGCAGTTGTTGGAAACCACCGTCAACCCGCGCACGCCACGCCGGCGGATCTCTTCGATCAGATTCTCCGGGATGCCGCACAGGCCAAAGCCGCCCGCCAGCACCGTCATGTTGTCCGTCAGGCCTGCCAGCGCTTCCTGGTAGCTGCCGACGCGTTTGTCGAGCCCTGCCATATCGTTGCCCCTGCATGTTGCGGCGCAGGGCGAAATGCCCTGGCTTACGTGAGGGCATCTTCAGGTCACAAAAATGATTTGTTAATTTTGTTTTTATGCCGCATTCATTTAGAATTTTTATTAATCACCCGTTAACCGAAAATTAACAAAGAGTTAACGCCAACCAAAATGAAAATGAGCATCAAACAGTTACGCGCGTTTTTAGCGGTAGCTCACACTCTGAATTTCGCCCAGGCCAGCGAGCGGCTGAATATTTCTCAGCCGGCGCTCAGCCTGGCGATCCGTGGGCTGGAAGACGCGCTGGGCGGGCCGCTGCTGCTGCGCACCACCCGCCGGGTGACGCTGGCGCCGGAAGGAGAAACCTTCTTCCCGATGGCGCGCCAGCTGCTGGCGGATTGGGACAACGCGGAAGAGGCGATGCGTCAGCGCTTCACCCTGCAGATGGGCAAGGTGGCGATCGCCGCCATGCCGTCGTTCGCCGGCAACCCGCTGCCGCCGATACTCAAGGCGTTTCGCGATCGTTATGCCGGCATCAACGTGGCGGTGCACGACGTCATCAACGAACAGGTGTTTGAAATGATCCGCGAAGGCCGGGTGGAGATGGGCATCGCCTTCGAGCCGGAGCCGAGCGACACCCTGCACTTCACCCCGCTGTGCCGCGATCGCTTTCTGGCGGTGGTGCCGAAGGATTCGGCGCTGGCGCGCAAGGCTCAGGTGAGCTGGAAGGAGCTGCTGACGCTGGATTTCATCACCCTGCAGCGGCCATCGGCGGTGCGGCTGCTGCTGGAGCAGGAACTGGCCCGCAGCGGGCGAACGCTGGAGGTGGCGTTTGAGAGTCACCAGTTGGTGACGGTCGGGCGCATGGTGGCCAACGGCCTCGGCGCCAGCGCGGTGCCGGCGCTGTGCGAGCAACAGATGGATGAGCTGGGGGCGGTCTGCGTGCCGCTGATCGGCCCGATCATCGAACGGCGCGTGGGCCTGATCCGCCTGGCGCAGCACCAACTCTCTTCCGCCGCGCAGGCGCTGGCGACGGTAATCGAACGGGAGATGGCGGGGAGTGGCGGGCAGCCTGTGCTTAAACCGTAAACCCGACGTGCTTGCCGCCCGGCAGTTCAATGTCCAGGCGCAGCGTGCCGCCCATCGCTTCCACGTAGCCACCAACTACAGCGGCATTATTGGGCCAGACATCAAAAAACGTTATGAATGGGTATTGCGAGCTTTCCTGAACAATCCAAAGAACCGGAACACCTTGCTATGACAAAACTTTATCTCTCTTTACTGTGCGCACTGCTACTGAACGGCTGCCAATCCACTCAGCCCTGGTACCATCCGTTGGATGTCTCGCTCAAAGACAACCAACCTTGCTTTGCCGTGCCCATCAACAGCGTTCGCAGCGGCGACAGCCTGCAAAACAGGGGAGTGATCGTCTCACGACAGGAACAACAGCAATGGCATATCGTCTGGGCCTCACCAGAAGTCACTCCGTTGCCCGACCTGAAACCGGGACAATGCGCCACTTATCCGCAGGTAAACTGGGCTGCGGGAGAATACTCGGTCTTGCTCGGCGTCTCGATGAATAACGACACGGAAAGGCGTAAATACATGAAAGAATTCAACTTAATAATTAATCCCAAGGGAGAAATACAGCTACAGTAAGGAGACTGGGATTATTTATTCCCCCTCCACCGCCTGCACCGCCGCCTTCTGCGTGGCGCGCTGATATAAGCACAGCTCCCTGCCCGGCTGGTTTTTCATAAACGGCTGCGGGTAGCGGCCGCCGATAAACAGCGCCGAATAGCCGACGTCATCACCGTAGTGAATAATATCCCCTTCCACCCTGGCGTTTTTTAGCCCGCTGGCTTTCAGGCAGGCGGCGCGCATCGCCCGTTCGCTCTCGGCCCACGCCTGTGGGGAAGACGCGGTGGCGTGGAACGCGGCCAGCGCGGCGATAAGCAACCCTATTCTCTTCATCGTTATCTCTCCTTCTACGGCCCGTCTCGCCAGTATAGACCGTGCCGCCCCGGCCAACCCGCCGCGCTCTTTACGGCATTTTTATTCCGCGCCCCGTTAACGTTACGGCGTTTTTACAGACAGTTTTTGCCGCCGCAGATACCCTTTTCACATCGCCGCTATGGCCTCACAAGAGAGTTGTCTCATGCGTTTATCCCTGCCTCTGGCCGTGACCGGTCTTCGTTCTGGAGCGCGCCATGCATTCTAATATCATCGGGTTCAATCCTCTGCTGGCAGAGCTGCCCGCATCGCCGACGCGCACCTTCCGCAAAGAGCTGGAACACTACCTGCAGCGCTATCCGGATACCGAACAGCTGGATATTTATCTGCACGATCTGAACGGCCAGCTGCGCGGCAAGCGCCTGCCGATCGCCGAAGCCTTTGGCCTGGAAAAAGGCTGCTACTTCCCGCTGTCGATCTACGCCCTGGATCTGCACGGCCGGGTGATTGAAGAAAGCGGGCTGGGGCAACGGGCGGGCGAGCCGGATCGGCTGTGCCTGCCGGTGCCCGGCACGCTGCGCCCCTGCGCGCGCGATCCCGAACGCCACGCCCAGCTGCTGCTGACGATGCAAAACGCCGACGGCGACGCCTGCGAGCTGGAGCCGCGTGTGGTGCTGCAACGGGTGCTGAAGCGCCTGCACGAGCGCAACTGCTTCCCGGTGGTGGCGGCCGAACTGGAGTTCTACCTGCAGGATCCGCAGCGCCCCGCCGAGGCGGAAGCCTGCCCGACGCAGAGCTTCGCGGTGGATGCGCCCGAGCGCCACCATGCGCTGCTGAGCGACATCGAACGGCACGCGCGGCTGCAAAGCCTGCCGCTGACCGGCGTGGTGGCCGAAGCCGCTTCCGGCCAGTACGAGCTGAACCTGCATCACAGCCGGCGCGTGCTGGAAGCCTGCGACCAGATCATGGCGCTGAAGCGCCTGACGCGGCAGATTGCCGAGCAACATCACCAGCACGCCTGCTTTATGGCCAAGCCCTGCGCCCATGCCGCCGGCAGCGGGCTGCATTTTCACATCAGCCTGCAGAACGAGCACGGCGAGAACCTGCTGACCGGCGCGCCGGGCGAACTGAGCGACAACATGCAGCAGGCGATGGCGGGCATGCTGGCGCTGATGCCGGCGTCGATGGCGATCCTGGCGCCCAACATCAACGCGTTTCGCCGCTTTCGCCCCGGCATGCACGTGCCGCTGCGCGCCTCCTGGGGCCACAACAATCGCACGGTGGCGCTGCGCCTGCCCTGCGCCGACAGCGCCAACCAGCGCATCGAATACCGCCTGGCCGGCGCCGACGCCAACCCCTATCTGGCGCTGGCGGTGATGCTCGGCGGCCTGCTGCACGGGCTGGAACACCCGCTGCCGCTGCCGCCCGCCGCCAACGGCTGCGAGAGCGACAACGCCGCGCCCTTGCCGCTCGGCCAGCAGGAGGCGCTGGCGCTGTTCCGCCACAGCGATCCGCTGCGCGAACTGCTCGGCCCGGCGTTCTGCACCCTGTGGCTCACCTGCAAAAGCGCCGAACTGCGCCGCTTCGAGGAACAGGTCACCGCCGCCGAACTCGGCTGGATGCTGTAACCGCCCACTGATTCGTTAACCTAAGGATAATCATGAATATGCAACCGCAACGGGCGCCCGCACAGCCGCTGCTCTGCTGGCGCAAAGGCGTTTTTCATATCAGCACCGATCGGCAGTTGTTGGATATCGACGCGATCCAGCGTTTTCTCAGCCTGCAGGATCGAGCGGCGGCGGAGCGCCTGGCGCGCCACGGCCTGTGCTTTGGCCTGTATCGCAAACGCCACCAGCTCGGCTTCGCCCGCATGGTAACCGATTACGCCACCTTCGCCTCGGTGAGCGAACTGTTCGTCAGCGCCGAATACCGCGGCGTCGGGCTGGGAAGCTGGCTGACGCGCTGCTGCCTGGCGCATCCGGCGTTGCGCGGCCTGCGCGTCACGCTGCCCGCGCTGCAAGCGCCCTGGCGCGCCGACTGCGCGGCGCACGCCCCGCGCGCCCTTCACTGATAAGGAGACCCCCATGTCTCGTTTGGTGCTGATTTCCAACAAGCAGTGCGACGGCAAGGATCTGGCCTGCGCCGGCCGGACGCTGGCGGCCGACGCAGAACCGGGGCTGTGGCTCGGCTGGAACGGCGACGTACAGAATTTCGCGCAGCGCCCGATCCACTGCCGCCAAGACGCCGGTTACGATCAGGTGACCTTCCCGCTGTCGATCGAAGAGTTCCGCCGCCACTATCAGGGCTACTACCACGACGGCCTGTGGCCGGTGTTCCACAACCAGCCGGAGAAGGCGCACTTCACGCCGGAAAACTACCGCGCCTACCGGCAGCTGAATCGCCGTTTCGCCGATATCGCCTGCGAACACCTGTGCCCGGGCGACATCGTCTGCATCGACGATTACCAACTGCTGCCCTGCGCCCAGGCGCTGAAGGAACAGGGGCTGCTGAACGACTGCGCGTTCTTTTTCCATCTGCCGTTCCCGTCGGCGGCGCTGCTGCGGCGCATCCCGGAACATCGCCAGCTGATCGCTTCGCTGTTGTTCTACGATCTGATCGGCTTTACCACCACCGACGATCGCAACGCCTTTCTCAACTGCCTGGCGGCCGAGTTTCCGCTGGAGATGCTGCCCGACGACCAGATCCAGGCCAACGGGCATCTCTTCGCCACCGGCATTTTCCCCGCCGGCATCAACGGCAGGCAGGTTTATTAATGTTACGGCGCGCGGTATTCAGGCGCGCCGTTTTATTTCGCCGCGATTTATTTTCACCGCATTTACTGCCATCAAAATAGGTTATTTTATTTTCTGAATATAGCGATTAAAAAATGAATATTCATCCTGTTACATATCAACCGTAAAAACCGCGCGCCGCCAATTGCTTTTTATTAGCAAAACACATTACCCTCTCCGTGCCATATTTAAACCGAGGAGGGCCCTATGGGCGATGAAAGTTTTAGTTTTACGCTAATGCTATTGGGCACCTTTCAGTAATGCCATCCACGTTGCATTCTGAAAGATACGGAATGCGGCAACCGCTCCCCTTCTGACGGCCTTTCCCGCTCTGCCTGCCCGCCCATCGCCTCGCTGCGAAAATAACGTTTGTCTCAACCGCTGTGGCGGTATTTATCTGATGTCGCCGGGCCTATTACCCGAGCGCCGACGGATTTCTTATGGGAAAAATAAGGTATTGCGTTATGCAAAATAACCGGGGTACATCTGTTTTCAGAAAGTCTTATTTAAATGACTTTATCGTTATCGCCATCGGCGTTTTCTTCATTGCCTTTTTTATTCGCGCGTGGGGCGACATGCACGGCGACTTCAATGAACAAAACGTCTCTGCCATTAGTCTCGATGCCTGGAACCTGCTTTATTATTCGCTCAGAACCAGCATGCGTTTTCTCCTCGGCATGGCCTGGTCGCTGCTGTTTTCTGTGGTGTTCGCCGTGCTGGCCGCGCGCTATGCGCCGCTGCGCCGGGTGATCCTGCCCTTCGTCAACTTTATGGAGTCGGTGCCGCTGGTGGGGTTCCTGACCTTCACGACCGTGTACTTTCTCAACCTCTACCCACACAGCGTGATGGGGCTGGAGTGCACCGCCATCTTCGCGGTGTTTACCGGCCAGGCCTGGAACATGATGCTGACGCTGTATCAGACGCTGCGCATCGTGCCCAAGGAGCTGGACGAAGCCGCCCGCAGCTTCAATTACAACCCGTGGCAACGTTTCTGGCGGCTGGAATTCATCTATTCGGTGCCGGGCCTGCTGTGGAACGCCATGGTGTCGCAATCCGCCGCCTGGTTCGCCCTGGTGGCCTCCGAAGCCATTCCGGTCGGCGATCGCTCGGTCGAACTGCCCGGCGTCGGCTCCTATATCGCCGAAGCGCTGGCGCAGCAGAACGTGCCGGCGATCCTGTATGCGATCGTCGCGCTGGCCGCCAACATCGTGCTGCTCGATCAGCTGGTTTTCCGCCCGCTGGTGCGTTACACCGCCCGCTTCAAATACGAAGACGTCACCGCCAATCGGGCGCTCGGCAATCCGTGGTTCTACAACAGTCTGGCCTTTTCGCACGTCGGCGCGGCGCTCGGCCGCACGCTGCGCGCGCTGGCTGATCTGTGGCTGTTCAAGCTGCCGCGGCTGTGGTACGCCCTCGGCCTGCACCGCCTGTTTCGCCTCGCCGCCAAAGGCAATTGGCTGTGGCGCAGCCTGTGGTATCTCGGCGTGGTGCTGGCCTGCGTCTGGTTCGGTTACCGGCTGTGGGAATACTTCCCCAAACAGTACTTCGCCATGCTGCCGGAGTGGATGCTGCTCACCACCGCGCGCGTGGCCGCGGCCATGCTGCTCAGCGTGGCGATCTTCACGCCGCTGGGGGTGTGGATCGGCCTGAATCCGCGCCTGGTGAAGATCTTCCAGCCGATCATCCAGATCCTGGCGGCCATTCCGCCCAACATTTTCTACCCGCTGATCGCCGCCTTCATCGCCATTTATCATCAGGATCTCGGCTGGTGGGCCATACCGATGATCATGCTGGGCACCCAGTGGTACGTATTGTTCAACGTGATCGCCGGCGTTTCCGCCATTCCGACGCAGATCACCGAGGTCAGCGAAACCTTCGGGCTGCGCCGTTTCCGCTGGTGGCGCTACTACATGCTGCCGGCGATCTTCCCCTACATCGTGACCGGCATCATCTCCGCCGCCGGCGGCGCCTGGAACAGCGCCATCGCCGCCGAAGTGATCCAGTGGGGCAGCACCACCCTCAGCGCCACCGGGCTGGGCGCGTTTATTTCCGTCGTCACCGACGCCGGCAAGAACCCGGAGTCCGCACTGGGCTGCGCCGCGATGTGCGCGCTGGTGGCGCTGTGCATCATCTTCGTCTGGCAACCGCTGTATCGCATCGCGGAAACCAAATTCAAATATGACTGATCAAGGGGGAACAACATGCTGACTCAAGACGTGATTATCAGCGCCCGTCGGTTGAACAAGACGTTTATCGGCGAAAACAAGCGCCCCCCCCCCGTGCTGCGCGACGTGTCGCTGACCGTGCACGCCGGCGAGTTCGTCACCATTCTGGGGCAATCCGGTTCGGGTAAGTCCACGCTGCTGCGCATGCTGGCCGGGCTGATCCCGCCGGACAGCGGCACGCTCACCCTGGCGGGCAAACCGGTCTGCGGCCCGAGCGCCAACGCCGGCATGGTGTTTCAATCCTACGCGCTCTACCCCTGGCTGACGGTGTACGACAACATCGCCTTCGGCCTGCTGGCGCAAAAGCTGCCGCCGCAGACGATCGCCGAGCGGCTGGAGGCGCTGCTGCGCCTGGTGGGGCTGAGCGGCTATGAGCACGCCTGGCCGCGCGAGCTGTCGGGCGGCATGCGCCAACGGGTGGGCTTCGCCCGGGCGTTGGCGGTAGAGCCCGATGTCTTGCTGCTGGACGAGCCCTTCTCCGCCCTCGATATCTTTACCGCGCAAAAACTGCGCAGCGATCTGCTGGCGCTGTGGGGAGACAACCGGCTGCGCACGCGCGCCATGGTGATGGTGACGCACGACGTCGAAGAGGCGGTGCTGATGTCCGATCGGGTGCTGATCCTGGACGCGACCAGCAAACGGATCGATGACGAATTCAGCATCAATATTCCCCGCGCGGCGCGCAACCGGGACAGCCTGCGGCACCTCACCGATCGGATCCGCAGCTGCCTGTACAAAAAAATCGCGCGGGCGCAACCGGCCGGATAAGGCCGCATTTTCGTTAACTCAGGGTAGTGAAATGAAACATAAAAGCTTACTGATGGCGCTGGTCATCCTGATGCCGGCGGCCGCCGCCGGGGCAGAAATCATCAACAAAGACGGCAATAAACTGGATCTGTACGGCCAACTGAACGGGGTGCATTACTTCAGCAGCGATGCCGACAATAACGGCGATCGCTCCTACACCCGTTTCGGTTTCAAAGGCGAGACGCAGATCGCCGACGGGCTGACAGGGTATGGCCAATGGGAATATCAGGCGGGGCTCGATCAGCCGGAAAGCGCCGGGCCGGGCAATAGCTATACCCGGCTGGGCTTCGCCGGGCTGACGTTCGGCCGCTGGGGCAGCCTGGACTACGGCCGCAACTACGGCCTGCTGTATGACGTGGCCGGCTGGACGGACGTGCTGCCCGAATTCGGCAACGACAGCTACGAAGCGGCCGACAACTTCATGACTGGCCGTGCCAACGGCCTGCTGACCTACCACACCCGCAGCCTGGGCGGGCTGTTGGACGGTCTGGATCTCGGCCTGCAATATCAGGGGAAGAATCGGGGGGACGACGCTCTGCGGGCGAAGGATATTCAGACGCAAAACGGCGATGGCTACGCCTTTTCCGCCACCTACGACACCGGCGTGGGGCTAAACTTTGGCGCCGCCTACGCCAACTCTGCGCGCACCCTGGCGCAGCAGCGCTTCGGCCTGGCTGACGGCGATCGCGCCCGGGCCTGGACGCTGGGGCTGAAATACGACCTGGACAACCTCTACCTGGCGGCCAGCTATGCGCGCACCGAAAACATGACCTATGTCGACGGCGATCGCTACGCCGGCTTCGCCCCCCGCGCGGACGCCGTCGAGGCGGTCGCGCAGTATCACTTCGATTCCGGCGTCACGCCCTCGGTGGCCTACCTGCAAACGCGCGGCCGTAACCTGCCCGGCATCGGCGACGCCGATCTGGTCAAATACCTGGATCTGGCGCTGAACTACAGCTTCAACGCCAATATGTCGACCTACGTGGAGTACAAGCTCAACCTGCTGCAACGGCAGAACGCCGTCGGCGCCGGCGCCGACGACATTGTCGAAACCGGCATCATGTATCAGTTCTGACCCGATACCGGCCGCAGCGCGCGCTGCGGCCGGTTCATTATTTGTCTTGCGCCCGCCCTGTTATTCTCTCGTTTAATTCAGGTTTATATTTCCATAAAATAGCGCCTATATTCATTCTCATGATTTTCGTTGACGCCCCGTTTAATAAATAAAGAAAAACTTTCCCGTATTCATATTAAATTACATTTTGCCGAGATAATTCCGCCTAACCACATTGAATCACAGGCAATATCACGCGTATTATGGCCACACGAAAAATAACGGGGAAATGATATGGACGGCGACAGTTGGTTGTTTATTTTATTGTTGGAATCGCTGAGGTCACAGGAGCAATAGTCATCCCATTGCATCCTGAAAGTGTCAGGATATGCGTCAGTTACCACATCCCTTCGCTTTACCCCTTCAGCGCATGGCCTCCGCGCACGCCGCTCCGGCGCGCCTGACAGGCTAATCCTTCCAGCATACGCTTATTAACAGGCCGATAACGCTCAGGCTTATTTGCGCTCGCATTTATTTTACCCCTGCGCGGCGATAACTATCGGCCATTTTTCCATGCTCATATTTTTAATTGAGTGGAGAAACATCATGATGGTAAAAAAAACCACGCTGCTGACGGTTAATAACGTCAGCAAAAGCGTTCAGCCTACCGGTAAAGAAAAACGCCTGGTGCTGAATGAAATCAACCTGCGCCTCTACGATAACGAGGTCGTCAGCATTTTGGGGCAGTCCGGCTCGGGCAAGTCCACCCTGCTGCGCATACTTTCCGGCCTGATCGCGCCGGATCTGGGCACCGTGATGCTGGGGGATAAAAAAGTCTCGGGGCCGAATCCGCAGATCAACATGGTGTTCCAGACCTTCGCCATTTTCCCGTGGCTGAACGTCTACCAAAATATCGCCTTCGGGCTGCAGGCGCAGGATCTGCCGCCGCAGGTGGTCGAAACCCAGACGCTGAAAATGCTCGATCTGGTCGGGCTCGCGCCCTACCGCGACGCCTACCCGCGCGAGCTTTCCGGCGGCATGCGCCAGCGGGTCGGCTTTGCGCGCGCGCTGGCGGTAGAACCGATGCTGCTGTTGCTGGATGAGCCGTTTTCCGCGCTGGACGTCTATACCGGCGAACACCTGCGCAGCGATCTGCTGCGCATCTGGAGCACGCGCCAGATCAAAACCCGCTCCATCGTGCTGGTGACCCACAGCGTAGAGGAAGCGGTGATGATGTCTGATCGCATCCTCCTGCTGGGCGCCGGCACCCTCGACGGCTGCTATCACATCGCGCAGCGCCGCGAGACGCGCACCCGCGAGGGGATGCAGCCGCTGACGGACAAAATCAGCGAGACGCTCAGCCGGCAGATCGCCGCCGCGCACTGAGCGCCGCCCTGGCCTGGCGGGACGGATCCCGCCAACTTAACTACCTGTTTATCAAGAGTCACCCCGCCACGGGTGGCTCATGATAAGCGGATAATACATCGAGTTATTATCATGCATTTCATTCATACACTGCTGACGCTGCTGACCGCGTCCGTCCTGGGCGCCGCCATCGGCTACGAAAGACAATTCCGCCAGCGCACCGCCGGGCTGCGTACCAATACGCTGGTGGCCACCAGCGCGGCGATCTTCGTCCACCTGGCCATGACCATCGACGGCAGCGGCGGCGCGGTGCGCGTCATCTCCTACGTGGTCTCCGGCGTCGGCTTTCTCGGCGCCGGGGCCATCATGAAAGAAGGGATGAACATCCGCGGCCTGAACACCGCCGCCACGCTCTGGGGCTCCGCAGCGGTCGGCGCCTGCGCCGGCTGCGGCCTGTACGGCGATGCGCTGGCCGCCACGCTGTTCGTGCTCGCCGCCAACACCCTGCTGCGCCCTCTGGTCAATATGGTCAACAAACAGCCCTTCAATGACGTTAACGGCGAATCCACCTACCAGATTTGCGTCATTGCCTTCGAGCATGAACAGCGTGAAGCGCTGGCCAAATTCAAACAGGTGCTGCAAGGAGAAAACTGCTTTATCTCGCATCTGGATATCGAACCCTTTGGCGACGACGACGTGGAGATCACCGCCACGCTGATGCCGGCCTCCGTCACCACGCCGGTGCTCGACCAGACCATCAATAAACTGCTGAACGACAGCATGATGAAACAGGCCTATTACAGCCGCATCGCCGGCTCCGGCTAATGCCGTTCACTTCCAGGGAGATCCACCATGAAAACCATGCCAAAACTGGCTCATCTGACGATGTTCAAAGACATCGTTCACTGCGGAAGTTTGCACGATGCCGCGAAAAAACTGGCCGTCTCGCAACCGACGCTCAGCCGGGTGCTCAAAGAGCTGGAAATGTCCATCGGCGCGCGGTTGCTGGAGCGCAGCAACCGCGGCGTGCGCCTGACGGCGGTCGGCGAGCTGTTTTACCGGCGGATAGACGCCGCCACCAATCAGTTGCTCAGCGCGTTTGACGAGCTGCGCGGCATGAGCGCCGGCGGCGAGAAGCGCCTGCGGGTGGGGATGAGCGTCGATCCGCTGCTGTGCTACCTGCCCCAGGTGCTCGAAGGCTTCAACCGCCGCTACCCGCATACCCGGGTGACGGTGGTGGAAGACGGCCCGGAAGGCCTGCTCGCCCGGCTGAGAAACTGCGAGCTGGATTTGGCGGTCAGCAGCCTGAACGGCGCGGCGGGCGGCGCCGATCTGGCCATGCAGGCGCTGAAGAGCGAGCGCTTCTCGCTCTATCAAGGGGGCGACCTGACCGCCGCCGGGCAGCCGCCGGCCGAAGCCAAATGGGTGGTGCCGCGCTCCTGCTCGGTGGGGCACGCCGCCATCCGCGAGATCGCCGAGCGTTACACGCCGCACGGCCAGATCGTCGAGACCGACTCCTTTCTGGCGACCTGGTGCCTGGTCAGGCAGCAGGGCTATATCGCGCTGCTGAGCGATCGGGTCGTCGCGCACTACGCCCCGCAGCTGCACCTGCAGAAAATCCCGACGCAGGGGATCGACATCAGCGCGCGCTTTTATGTCTTTACCCGCCATGAGCCGGCCACGCCGCCGCTCAGCGCCGCCTTTATCCACCTGCTGCAAACCCTGCAAACGGGTTGAACGCTCAGGCCGCCGCCCGCTGGCGCTCCAGTTCGCGCACCAGCGGGATCACTTCACGGCCGAAGTACTCCACCTCTTCCTGGAAGTGCAGAAACGCCAGCAACAGCAGATCCACCCCGGCGTCTTTCAACGCGATTATGCGCTCGGCGATCTGCTGCGGCGTGCCGATCAGGTTGGTTTTAAAGCCGTCGTTATACTGCACCAAATCTTCGAAGGTGGACTTGGCCCAGTTGCCCTCGCCCTCGGGCGAGGCCGCCCCGGCGTTTTTCACCTCGTGCCCGAAGCCCTGCACCGCCTCCGGGTTGGCGTGATCGATGATCTCCTGCAGCACCGCCTGCGCCGCCTGTTCGCTCTCGCGGGCGATGACAAAACCGTTCACCCCCACCTTCACCCGATGGTGATTGGCCTGCGCCTTGCTCTGGATGTCCTCCACCTGCCGGCGAATGCCCTCCACGCTGTTGCCGTTGGTGAAATACCAGTCCGAGACCCGCGCCGCCATGTCGCGCGCCGCGCGTGAGCTGCCGCCCTGGAAAATTTCCGGCAACGGCGCCAGCGGCTTCGGCTTCAGCGAGTAGTCGCGGAAACGGTAGAAATCGCCGGCGAAGGTGAAGCTGGGCTCAGTCCAGATGCCGCGCAGGCAGCGGATAAACTCTTCCGAGCGCAGGTAGCGCTCCTCATGATCCAGCCATGGCTCGCCGATGGCCTTGAACTCGCCGCGGAACCAGCCGCTGACAATGTTCACCGCGATGCGCGCGTTGGAAAGATGGCTGATGGTGGCGATCTGTTTGGCCGCCAGCGTGGGGTTCCACGGCCCCGGCAGCAGCGCGGCGATCACTTTCAGCTTTTCGGTGGCGTCCAGCAGAGCCTGTGAGAACGACACCGATTCGTGCTGGTTCTCCGCGCCGTAACCGGCGGTGAAGCGGATCTGGGTAAGCGCGTAGTCGAAACCGGCGCGCTCGGCGATCTGCGCCAGCTTGCGGTTATAACCGATGTCCCAACCGGTGCGCTGCGGGATATTGCTGATCACCAGGCCGCCGGAAACGTTCGGCACCCAGTAGGCGAACTGAATCGGCTGCTGCGAGTGGTTTGCTGCTGACATGCTTCTCTCCCTCTGACCGTCGGCGCCGTTATGCGGCGCGCATATAACCATTATTGATTTCCAAATATTGAAAACCTTGTTTTGGTTATAAATCCGATAGCAGGATGCGTGCCAATCGCCACGTTAAGGCATCTGGCTGAAAAACCGGGCGTTTAAAGCCGACGGGTGCGGGCGGGTGCTGCATTGGCAACAGCGGCTGACGGGCGGCTGTTGGTTATGCAACAAACCGCTCACCCCGCCAATCCAACCGTTTACCCGGCGGATCTGACCGCTGACCGAAATACGCCTGTCTTCCCCCCTTACCCCCGGCGATGATGAGCTGTTCCTAAACCCGCCTTACCTCGGGAAAGACGCTACGGCTCACCGCGCCACTCTGACATCTCTTACAAGCGGATGAGTTCATTCATATTTTGCAGACTGGAATTAAGGATACCTCATGAAACGAGAGGGGATTTTAAAGCACATTCCGTGGATGCTGCTGGGGATACTCGGCGCAGCCTGCCTCGGCGTGGTGGCGCTGCGCCGCGGCGAACACATCAGCGCGCTGTGGATCGTCGTCGCTTCGGTGGCGGTGTATCTGGTGGCCTACCGCTACTACAGCCTGTACATCGCCACCAGGGTGATGAAGCTGGACGCCGGCCGCGCCACCCCGGCGGTGGTCAACAACGACGGCCTCAACTACGTGCCGACCAACAAGAACGTGCTGTTCGGCCACCACTTCGCCGCCATCGCCGGCGCCGGGCCGCTGGTGGGGCCGGTGCTGGCCGCGCAGGTCGGCTACCTGCCCGGCACGCTGTGGCTGCTGGGCGGCGTGGTGCTGGCGGGGGCGGTGCAGGACTTTATGGTGCTGTTCATCTCCTCGCGCCGCAATGGCGCCTCGCTCGGTGAGATCATCAAAAAAGAGATGGGGCCGATACCGGGCACCATCGCGCTGTTCGGCTGCTTCCTGATCATGATCATCATCCTGGCGGTGCTGGCGCTGATCGTGGTGAAAGCGCTGGCGGAAAGCCCGTGGGGCGTGTTCACCGTCTGCTCCACCGTGCCGATCGCGCTGTTTATGGGCATCTACATGCGCTACCTGCGCCCCGGCCGCGTGGGTGAAGTGTCAATCATCGGCATCGTGCTGCTGGTGGCCGCCATCTGGTTCGGCGGCGTGGTGGCGCACGACCCGTACTGGGGCCCGGCGCTGACCTTTAAAGACACCACCATCACCTTCACGCTGATCGGCTACGCGTTCGTCTCCGCTCTGCTGCCGGTGTGGCTGATCCTGGCGCCGCGCGACTACCTGGCCACCTTCCTGAAAATCGGCGTGATCGTCGGGCTGGCGATCGGCATCTTGATCCTCAACCCCGAGCTGAAAATGCCGGCGGTGACCCAGTTCGTCGACGGCACCGGCCCGGTGTGGAAAGGCACGCTGTTCCCGTTCCTGTTCATCACCATCGCCTGCGGCGCGGTCTCCGGCTTCCACGCGCTGATCGCCTCCGGCACCACGCCGAAGCTGCTGGCCAATGAGACCGACGCGCGCTTTATCGGCTACGGTGCGATGCTGATGGAGTCCTTCGTCGCCATCATGGCGCTGGTGGCGGCTTCCATCATCGAGCCGGGCCTGTACTTCGCCATGAACACCCCGCCGGCGGCGCTGGGCATCACCATGCCGGATCTGCACCGCCTGGGCACCGAAGACGCGCCGATGATCATGGCTTCGCTGAAGGACGTGACCGTGCACGCGGCGGCGGCGGTCAGCTCCTGGGGCTTCGTCATCAGCCCGGAACAGATCCTGCAGACCGCCACCGACATCGGCGAACCTTCGGTGCTGAACCGCGCCGGCGGCGCGCCAACGCTGGCGGTGGGCATCGCCCACGTGTTCCACCAGATCATTCCGGGCGCCAACATGGGCTTCTGGTATCACTTCGGCATTCTGTTCGAGGCGCTGT
The DNA here is from genome assembly GCF_903970925.1 of Serratia sp. ME47. Taxonomy (NCBI): domain Bacteria; kingdom Pseudomonadati; phylum Pseudomonadota; class Gammaproteobacteria; order Enterobacterales; family Yersiniaceae; genus Serratia; species Serratia sp. ME47. Next base: position 42,534 of record NZ_CAJCKE010000005.1, read on the forward strand.
TCATCCTGACCGCGCTGGACGCCGGCACCCGCTCCGGCCGCTTTATGCTGCAGGATCTGCTCGGCAACTTCGTGCCGTTCCTGAAGAAAACCGACTCGCTGGTGGCCGGCATCATCGGCACCGCCGGCTGCGTCGGGCTGTGGGGCTACCTGTTGTATCAGGGCGTGGTGGATCCGCTCGGCGGCGTGAAGAGCCTGTGGCCGCTGTTCGGCATCTCCAACCAGATGCTGGCCGCCGTGGCGCTGGTGCTGGGCACCGTGGTGCTGATTAAGATGAAGCGCCCGCAATACATCTGGGTGACCGTGCTGCCGGCGGTGTGGCTGCTGATCTGCACCACCTACGCGCTGGGCCTGAAGCTGTTCAGCGACAACCCGCAGCTGGAAGGCTTCTTCTTCCTGGCCGGCGAATACAAACGCAAAATCGCCGAGGGCGGCGCCGAGCTGAGCGCCCAGCAGATCGCCAACATGAACCACATCGTGGTGAACAACTACACCAACGCCGGGCTGAGCATTCTGTTCCTGCTGGTGGTGTACAGCATCATCTTCTACGGGGTGAAAACCGCGATGGCGGCGCACAAGAACCCGAAACGCACCGATCAGGAAACGCCTTACGTTCCGGTGCCGCAGGCCGCGCCCGCCGACGGCGTAACTGAGGGGGAGGTCAAAGTTTCGACCCAGCATTGATGTGATTTAACGGATACCCTGCATAATAAACGTTAAGCAGTACCCAAAGCCGCACGGCCTGTGCATCGCAAGGTGCCAGGCGTGCGGCGCGATGCAATCGAGATACCCGGGGCGACCCGGAGGTGGGGCATCCCTGCGGGAACCCCATCCCCCGGCTTCCCCTAATATCAGGCTAAAGCAAGCGCTGTAGTGATGCAGGGTAGAGTTGGAGAAGGCTTATGTTCGGAAATCTCGGCCAGGCGGGGAAGTATCTCGGGCAGGCGGCGCGCATGTTGGTGGGCGTGCCTGACTACGATACCTACGTCCAGCACATGAAAGACAACCACCCGGACAAGCCGGTGATGACCTATAAAGAATTTTTCCGCGAGCGCCAACAAGCGCGCTACGGCGGCGACGGCAAAGGCGGCATGCGCTGCTGTTAACCCGCAGTCACAAGGACCCGTATGAAACCCATCGCAGTCACCATCCTGACCGGCTTTTTGGGCGCCGGCAAAACCACCCTGCTGCGCCACATCCTGAACGCCGAACACGGCTATAAGATCGCGGTCATCGAGAACGAGTTTGGCGAAGTGCCGATCGACGACGCGCTGATCGGCGATCGCGCCAGCCGCATCACCACGTTGAGCAACGGCTGCATCTGCTGCAGCAAGTCCAACGAACTGGCAGACGCGCTGCTGGATCTGCTGGACGGCGTCGACAGCGGCCAGCTGGCGTTCGATCGGCTGATCATCGAATGCACCGGCATGGCCGATCCCGGCCCGATTACCCAGACCTTTTTCTCGCACGAGATCCTGTGCGAGCGCTTCCTGCTGGACGGCATCATCACCCTGGTGGACGCGGCGCACGCCGAGCAGCAGCTGAGCCAGTTCAGCATCGCCCAGGCGCAGGTGGGCTACGCCGACCGCATCCTGTTGACCAAAACCGACGTGGCGCCGGACTGCGAGGCGCTGATCCAGCGGCTGCAGCGGATGAACGCCCGCGCGCCGGTCTACAAGGTCACGCACGGCGATATCGATCTGAGCGTGCTGTTCGACATCGAAGGCTTCACGCTGAACGACAAGCTGAACCTGACGCCGCCCGCCCCGCTGTTCCGCCGCATCCCGCAGCCACAGAGCGACATCCGCTCAATTGTCGTGACGCTGGAGCGCCCGCTGCCGCTGATGCAAATCTCCGACGTGATGGAAGGCCTGCTGCTGGAATACGCCGACAACCTGCTGCGCTACAAAGGCATTCTGTCTATCGAAGACGAGCCGCGCCGCCTGCTGTTCCAGGGCGTGCAGCGGCTGTATAACGCCGACTGGGATCGGGAATGGCTGCCTGAGGAAGAGCGCAAGAGCACGCTGGTGTTTATCGGTGTGGATTTGCCGGAGGAGGAGATTCGGCAGCGGCTGCGTTGAGCCAGGAGAAGTGAGCGCCATCGGATAGCGCTGGATGGGGGAAGTCAAAACGGCGGCAACCCGCAACGGGTTGCCTGACCGAAAACGTTATCTTTTGGCGAACGATTTAAGGAACCGCAGGTTCCTCACCAGCACAACGGCCAGCAGGACGCCCCAATAGACAAACAGCTCGTATTTCATTTTCTCGCCCGCCAGCGCGGAAGCCGACGCCCCCGCCAGACACAGGAAAGTGAAGAAATACATTTCAAAACGCGGCATGGTCTTCCAACTGATAATCGAGAACTCCGTTCTCAGGATCAAGAATGCCCAGAAGGCCAGGCAGGTGCTGACCGCCGCGCCACCGGCGCCGAAACGAGGCACCAGCAGTGCGTTGGCCGCCACGTTGATAATCAACGCGATCAAGGAAGCCAGCATGGTGTAACCGGTCTTTCTGCTCAGGCCGATGCCGACCGCCGTCGTTTCCGACAGCGTGAACAGCAAAGGGAAACCCAGGCTCGCAACCAGAATGTATTTCACATTCACGTAGTTAGCGGGCAAGACAAAGTCAACCAGCCAGGAAAATAGCCCCCCCAGACTGAACAGGCAAACCACGGCAATCAGCATGCACTGCGTGACCTTGTTGATCATCTGCTGCTCGCCGCCCTCGTTGGATTCCGCCAGCTTGTAGACCATCGGCGCCCAAACGGTAGAAAATACGCTTTGCAGAATGCTCGCCACGCCGGCGAAGCTGACCGCCACCGAGAAGATAGCCAATTGTTCAAAGCCGGAATAGGCTCGCACGAACATCCGATCGATGGTGGTTAGCCCCCAAAACGCCAGCCCGCCCAAAATCAGCGGATAGCCGAACTTGAGCATCGCTTTCAGTTTGCCGGCGTCCAGCGAACTGCGCAGCGCGGCGATCCAATCCGCCCGGGAAGACCACATCAGCATCAGCGACACCGCGATAAAACCGACGGCGTTCGCCACCACCAGCTGCATCAGCGTATGCTGGGTGAACAGGACATAGCACAGGCCGATAACGATCAGCGTCATCAGCTTGGGCATCAGTTGGCTGAGCGAAAACGCCATCCCCTTCTCCTGCATCCTGAGTATCAGGGACAGGAAACGGTTGATGAACGAAGCCAACAGAATCAGCATGACAAGCCAGCTTATCGCCGTGTCTTTCTGTTCGAACAGCAACGCGGACAAACTGCCGGGGAACAGCAGGAACACGGCGCTGATGATGACGATCATCAGCAAGCCGGGGAAAGCAACGTTCTTCAACAGCTGCCCGCGATCGGATTCGCCGTGGTATTCCCGAACGTAAGCCTGATCGAGCCCCAAACTGAAAAACAGCACGCAGAAAGACACGGCCACGTTCAGCATGCTGATTCGGCCTACGTCGTCCGCCGAAAACAGCCAGGTGATCACCGGCAGGGTCAACAATCCCAGCGCGGCATTACCGATCGGCCCGATAGCGAACGCCAGGATCTTGCGGGCGTTCACTCAAAGAACCTCACTACGCTTTCAATGACTTTATTCAGATCGGCATCGCTCATTTTGTAGTACAGCGGCAAGCGAACCAGTCTCTCGCTTTCGCGGGTAGTGTAGTTGTCTTCGCCGATGAAGGTGCCGAAGACCTTGCCCGCCGGCGCCGAGTGCAGCGGAATATAATGGAACACCGCCATGACGCCACAGGCCTTCAGGTGAGCGATGAACTGCGTTCTTTGCTCGATATCCTTCAGCTTCACATAGAACATATGCGCATTATGCTCGCAGTCCGCCGGGATGGTCGGCAACGTCAGCAGCCCTTTCTCCGCCAGCGGCGCAAAGCTCGCATAGTACTTGTGCCAGGTCGCCAGGCGGTTATCGTTGATCTCATCGGCCAGTTCCAACTGCCCCCACAGGCAAGCCGACTGCAGTTCGCCCGGCAGGAAGCTGCTGCCGAAATCGACCCAGGTATACTTGTCTACCTGGCCGCGCAGGAACTGGCTGCGATCGGTGCCCTTCTCACGCAGAATTTCGGCGCGTTTGATAAAGCGTTCGTCATTGATCACCAACGCGCCGCCTTCACCGCCGCTGGTGTAGTTTTTGGTTTCATGGAAGCTGAAAGCCGCCAGATGGCCTTTAACGCCGACGAAATCGCCTTTGTATTTGCTCATGACGCCCTGCGCGGCGTCTTCAACCACCAGCAGGTTATGTTGGTCGGCCAGGCGCATGATCGCATCCATATCGCAGGAGACGCCGGCATAATGCACGGGCACGATGGCTTTGGTTTTATCGGTGATCGCCGCAGCCACCAGCGCTGCATCCATATTCATGGTTTCAGGATGGATATCGACGAATTTGATTTTTGCGCCGCGCAACACGAAGGCGTTGGCGGTGCTGACGAAGGTGTAGCTTGGCATGATAACTTCGTCGCCCGGCTGGATATCGACCAGCAGCGCGGCGATCTCCAGCGCGGCGGTGCAAGACGGGGTCAACAGCGCGTGTTTGCACCCCAGCTTGTTTTCAAACCATTGCTGGCACTGTTTGCCGAACGGGCCATCGCCCGACAGTTTCCCATTCTCCAACGCCGCATTGATATATTGAATTTCGTTGCCGGTTACCGGTGGTTTGTTGAACGGTATCATGTTATCCCTTGTTGTCGATTCTGAATGCATGCCGAGGCGGTGAGCCGTGCGGCATCAGGAAGTAAAGACGGCCTTTAACTGCGCGGTCAGGTTCTCAGCGGAGAAATAGGCTTCGATTTTTTGCTCGTTGTCATCCTTTTCCGCCGCGCTCAAGCTGCGTAGCGAAAACGTTTGAAGATCCAATACCTGAATACCCTTTTCCTGAAAGAAATCCCACTGCGTGGTGCCCGGATTCAAGAACACCGTTTTTTTCAGCCCCAGCAGGGAAATGGTGTTGCCCATCGCCTGCTGGCGATGGTGATTGAACACCGCGATATCCACTTTCCCCAGCAGCGCCAGGTAGTGCTGGAAAGGCATAAAGTCGGTCAAGGGGACAAACTTCTCGCCAAAGCGCCGCGTGCCTTCGGCCACCACTTCTGCCGCATAGCGTTTATTGCCGTAGGAGAGCGGCACGACCAGTTCGATATTCTCGTTTTTGTAGGTTTCCAAAACGTCGAACGCGGCAAAATGATTATTGGTCGGATCGGCGGAATTACCCAGCAAAATGGTGGTTTTATCGTCCGCGTCCGCCGCACGTTCGCCGATGACGTTTTTCTTGTATACGTTACTGGTATACAGCAGGCACTCATGCCACCGGCCGGCGCAGCCGTACCACTTTTTAGCCAGCTCGTAATCGCCCTTGATATAAGTGACAAAGTTGCCCATACGCTTGATGGCCGGGCGGCGGAGCAGCTCCGTCAGGCGCCATTTGAAGTTGCGCTTGCCGATTTGGTATTGGTAGAGATCGCCGCCCCACATGAACCAATAGCATTTCTTTAATACCCAGGGGGTCAACAGCAGCAGCAGCGCCATCTTGATGCCGTGGAAGCTGTGCAGAATCACCCGGTCGTGGCGTTGAATGGCCTTCATCAACTTCAGGGTCGGCTTGACGTTGCCGAACAGATCCGCCCCGAGATAATGAACGTTATCCGCCTGCGGCAAAGCGAAACGCGCCTTATCGCCGTAAACCCAAAAGGTGTGCTCATCGGGATCGAATTTCTCATTCACAAATTCAATGAATGAAGGGATGAATTTATCCAGAGGACAAATATGTACAGTGCTCATATCCGCTCTATATGCAGGTTCGTCCAGCGCCCCGCCGCGCGCCGGATGTTCGGTGCACGACGGGCCGGGCCGGGGTTATTTTTCCGCGATCAGCTGCGACAGATACTGGCCATACAGCGTTTTGCCGAGCAGCTTGGCTTCGGCGGCCAGCTGCTCGCGCGTCAACCAGCCTTTTCGGTAGGCGATCTCTTCCAGACAAGCGACCTTGAAGCCCTGACGCTTCTCAATGGTATGTATAAACTGAGAGGCTTCGATCAGACTGTCGTGCGTGCCGGTATCCAGCCAGGCGAAACCGCGCCCCAGCAGCTCGACGTTTAGCGTGCCGCGCTCCAGATACATCTGGTTGAGAGTGGTGATTTCCAGCTCGCCGCGCGCCGACGGCTTCACCTGCTTGGCCATCTCGACCACGTGATGGTCATAGAAATAAAGCCCGGTGACCGCCCAGTTGGATTTCGGCACGGCCGGTTTTTCTTCCAGCGACAACGCGCGGAAGTTATCGTCGAACTCCACCACGCCGAAACGTTCAGGATCCATCACCTGATAGCCGAAGACGGTCGCCCCTTCGCTGCGCTTCACCACCGACTCCAGCTTGTTGCCGAAGCCCTGGCCGAAGTGAATGTTGTCGCCGAGCACCAGCGCGCAGCTGTCGCCGCCGATGAACGCTTCGCCAATGAGAAAGGCCTGCGCCAGGCCGTCCGGGCTCGGCTGGATTTCATAACTCAGATTGATGCCGAAACGGCTGCCGTCGCCCAGCAAGCGCTTGAAGGAGGGCATATCTTCCGGGGTGGAGATGATCAGGATATCCCGGATCCCCGCCAGCATCAGCACGGAGATCGGATAATAGACCATCGGCTTATCGTAAATCGGCAACAGCTGCTTGGAAACGCCGCGCGTGATGGGATAGAGACGCGTGCCGGAACCGCCCGCTAAAACAATGCCTTTCATACTTCTTCCTTAAAAATCGATTAACGGGTCAAACCCAGACGCTCGCCGGCATAGGAGCCGTCTTTCACCCGGCGCCACCAGGTCTCATTCGCCAGATACCATTCCACGGTTTTGCGAATGCCGCTTTCAAAGGTCTCCTGCGGCTTCCACCCCAACTCCGCATCGATTTTGGCGGCGTCGATCGCATAGCGCATATCGTGCCCAGGGCGGTCGGTGACAAAGGTGATGAGATCCGCATAATGCGCGATGTCGCCCGGTTTGTTCGGCACCAGCTCATCCAACAGCGCGCAAATGGTTTGCACCACTTCGATATTTTTGCGCTCGTTGTGGCCGCCGATGTTATAGGTTTCGCCCACCGCGCCTTCAGTGACCACCTTATACAGCGCCCGCGCGTGATCCTCGACGTACAGCCAGTCGCGCACCTGGGCGCCGTTGCCGTATACCGGCAGCGGCTTGCCTTCCAGCGCGTTCAGGATCGTCAACGGGATCAGCTTTTCCGGGAAATGGTAAGGACCGTAGTTGTTCGAACAGTTGGTGACGACGGTCGGTAAACCGTAGGTGCGCAACCAGGCGCGCACCAGGTGATCGCTGGCGGCTTTGGAGGCGGAATACGGGCTGCTTGGCGCATACGGCGTGGTTTCGGTAAACAGATCGTCGGTGCCGTGCAGATCGCCATACACCTCGTCGGTGGAGATGTGATGGAAGCGGAACGCCTGCTTGCGCTCGGCGTCCAGGGCGTGCCAATACTGGCGAGCCGCCTCCAGTAAGGTGTAGGTGCCGACGATGTTGGTTTCGATAAAGGCGGCCGGGCCGTCAATAGAACGATCGACGTGGCTTTCGGCGGCCAGGTGCATCACCGCATCGGGTTGGAAGGCGGCGAACACGCGATCCAACGCCTGACGGTCGCAGATATCGACCTGCTCGAAGGTGTAACGATCGCTATCGGCGATCGGCGCCAGGGATTCGAGGTTGCCGGCATAGGTCAGGCTATCCAGCACCAAAATGTGATCAGCGGTATCATTGATAATATGGCGGGCAACGGCCGAGCCAATAAACCCGGCGCCGCCGGTAACGATAATTTTCATAGAATCCTCTAAAATACGCCGTGGTCATTTCATCGCCACATTGTTTTACATGCGCATAAAACGGCTAAAGGCCTTGTCGTGGGTAAACACCCTGCCGACCATCGAATCACAGCATTCCCCCAATCCCGCCGCGAGCAAGCCCCTAAAACCAACAGAGCTGCATCGCAGCTCTGTTGGTTTTAGGTCGGCACGCAACCGTCGTGTTCGGGTATCGCCGCCGGAAACGCCGGACGGCTACGCTACCGCCCTTGGCTCACAGACGCCAATCTCTGGTGGTCGCTCGGGTATTGCCGCCGGACGGCGACACGCTCAGGCCGTTCATCCGCAGGGCCGCAAGGTTTGCCACTGAAACCGTTCACCGACGCAACGCAGGAAGCCATGCCGTCGCAGAAGACAGCGTGATGCTTTCAATCGCTAAAAGCGGGTGGGAACGGCCAAACTTTCGGGGGATAACATAACGTATAGCGGCCCGAAAGAGCAGCCTTGGGGCGCTCTTTCAGATTATTACTCAGGGTGGTAAGGGGAGCGACTGACGCGCCGTCGCGAAAAGTCATGGCTATGGGGTGACGGCGCTGCGCCGGGTGATAACGGCTTGTACGGTCAACCTACGCCTTCACAAACCACATGGACGCATTGCCGAGTTCAACTTCGCTCGTACGGCCCCGCCGCCACCGACTCGCGCTCGATCAGGCTGGCCGGGAAGCTGGGGCGCTTGCTCAGCTCGCCGCCGTCCAGCATCGACAACAGGCGGTTGATAGTCTCCTGGATCATCTCGGTGACCGGCATCTTCATGCTCGACAGCGACGGTACGGTATAGGGCGCCAGCGGGATGTCGTCGAAGCCGATGACCGATACCGCCTCCGGCACCGCCACGCCGCGCTCCGCCAGCCGCTTCATCGCGCCGATGGCCATTTCGTCGTTGCCGGCGACGATGGCGCTGAACGGCTGCCCGCCGGCCAGCAACGCATCGACCGCCGCCACGCCGCTTTGCGCGTGCCATTTTCCTTCAACGATCAACGCCTCGTTAACCGCAATGCCCTGCTGCGCCAGCGCGGACTTGTAGCCGGAAAGCCGCTCCAGCCCGGTGGGGGAATCGAGCGAGCCGGTGATAAAGGCGATGTCGCGATGGCCGCGCGCGATCAGGTGCGCCACCGCCGCCGCGCCGGCGGCGTGCTGATCGCTGAAGATGCAGTAGCTGTCGTTCAGCCGCAGCCGCCGGTTGATCACCAGAATCGGCTGGCGGTGTTGGGAGACGATCTCGTCCATTTCCGCGATCGACAGAAAACGCGGATAGATGATCACCCCGTCGCAGCGCAGATCCAGCAAAAACTGAATGGCGGCCCGCTCCTCTTCCGCGGTGTGCTTGCCGTCCGCCAGGATCAGTTGGCGGCCGTTCGCCTCCATGATGCGCGCCGACTGCGCCATCAGTTCGCTGAAATAGTTGCCGCTGTAGAGGGTGTTGGTAACCACCAGGCCGAGGGTTTGGGTGGTGTTGGTCGCCAGGCTGCGCGCCAGCAGGTTGGGCCGATAGCCGGTTTCCGCGATGGCTTTATCCACCAATGCGCGTTTCTCCTCGCTGACATAGCCGCTGCCGGACAAAACGCGCGACACCGTCGCCTTTGAAACGCCGGCCTTTTTCGCCACCTCGAGTATCGTTGCCATCTGTGCGCCGCCAAAATCCATGGGTTCAGCGCAGTCTACCCAAGACGCCCGGCGTTTGGAACGCTTTCGCGCCCCTGCGCGTCGGTGCGCACTTACCTCTGACGATCCAGATCACGAAAACGAAACGCCAAAAATCATAGTTCTTGCCAACCACAAAACACCAATACATGATTTTGTGAAACCGGTTTCTTGTGGGCGTTTCATACGGATGGAACGACGGATCGCCCAGGCAGTAAATATTCGCCTTTGGGCTATCCGAATTGCTATCTGAGAGACGACACGCCATGCCGAAGAACTACGCAGAGATCTCGCACGCCATCGTGGCCGCCCTGGGCGGCACGGGCAATATCGAGGCCGTGACCCACTGCATGACCCGCCTGAGATTCGTGGTGAAAGACAAAGCGCGGATCGACACGCCGGCGCTGAAGGCCATCAACGGCGTGCTGGGCGTGGTGCACAGCGGCGAGCAGTGCCAGGTGATCATCGGCAACGAGGTGGCCAAAGCCTATCAGGCGGTGCTGGCGCTCGGCATGCCAGGCGCGGCGGCCCCCGCCGCCCCGGTAAAACGCAAGCTCACCCTGAAGGGCATCGGCGCCGGCATTCTCGACGCGCTGGTGGGCACCATGTCGCCCCTGATCCCCGCCATCATCGGCGGCTCGATGGTGAAGCTGTTGGCGATGATCCTGGACATGGCCGGGGTATTCGAGAAAGGCTCCTCGACCCTCGTCATCCTCAACGTGATCGGCGACGGCGCGTTCTTCTTCCTGCCGGTGATGGTCGCCGCCTCGGCGGCGCTGAAGTTCAAAACCAACATGTCTTTGGCGATCGCCATCGCCGGGGTGCTGGTGCATCCCAACTTTATCGATCTGATGGCCAAGGCGGCGCAGGGCCAGGCGGTGGAATTCGCCTTCATCCCGGTGACGGCGGTGAAATACACCTACACGGTGATCCCGGCGCTGGTGATGACCTGGATCCTGTCGCACATCGAACGCGGGGTGGATCGCATCACCCCGGCGGTGACCAAGAACTTCCTCAAGCCGATGCTGATCGTACTGATCGCCGCGCCGATCGCCATTCTGCTTATCGGGCCGCTCGGCATCTGGATAGGCAGCGGCATCTCTGCGCTGGTGTACACCGTGCACGGCTACCTGGGCTGGCTTTCCGTGGCCATCATGGGGGCGATCTGGCCGCTGCTGGTGATCACCGGCATGCACCGGGTGTTCACCCCGACCATCATCCAGACCATCGCCGAGACCGGCAAAGAGGGCATGGTGATGCCTTCGGAGATCGGCGCCAACCTGTCGCTGGGCGGCGCTTCGCTGGCGGTGGCGCTGAAAACCAAGAACCGCGAGCTGCGCCAGACCGCGCTGGCCGCCGCCGCCTCCGCCATCGTGGCGGGGATTTCCGAACCGGCGCTGTACGGCGTGGCGGTGCGCCTGAAACGGCCGCTGATCGCCAGCCTGATCAGCGGCTTCGTCTGCGGCGCGGTCGCCGGCATCGGCGGGTTGGCCAGCCATTCGATGGCCTCGCCCGGGCTGTTCACCAGCGTGCAGTTCTTCGATCCGGCCAACCCGATGAGCATCGTGTGGGTGGTGGCGGTGATGGCGCTCTCGGTGGTGCTGTCGTTCGCGCTCACGCTGATGCTGGGCTTCGAGGATCTGCCGGAAAACGCCGCCGCGCCCGGCCAAACCGCACCGGCGGCGAACGCCGCCAGCGCAACGCATTAACGTATATTTATACCCTAAATAGTTGGAGCGGCATCAAGGCGGCAAGAGAGCGAATCCCGATGAGCTTACACAAGTAAGTGATTCGGGTAAGTGAACGCAGCCAACACGGATGCAGCTTCAAGTATGACGGGTATTGAGGATTGCATGTCCGATTCAACATTCCCTAAAGGATTTTTATGGGGCGGCGCTTTAGCCGCCAACCAGGCGGAAGGCGGCTATCGCGAGGGCGGCAAAGGGCTGACCACCGTCGATATGATCCCGCACGGCACCAACCGCATGGCGGTCAAACTCGGGCTGGAGAAGCGCTTTAACCTGCGCGACGACGAGTTTTATCCCAGCCACGACGCCATCGATTTCTACCACCGCTACCGCGACGACATCGCGCTGATGGCGGAGATGGGTTTTACCGTGTTCCGCACCTCCATCGCCTGGAGCCGGATTTACCCCAACGGCGACGAGCTGACGCCCAACGCCGAAGGCATCGCCTTCTACCGCAGCCTGTTCGAAGAGTGCCGCCAATACGGCATCGAACCGCTGGTGACCCTGTGCCACTTCGACGTGCCGATGCACCTGGTGACCGAATACGGCTCCTGGCGCAGCCGCAGGATGGTGGAGTTCTTCACTCGCTACGCCCGCACCTGCTTCGAAGCCTTCGACGGGCTGGTGAAATACTGGCTGACCTTCAACGAGATCAACATCCTGCTGCACAGCCCATTCTCCGGCGCGGGGCTGGTGTTTGAAGCGGACGAAAACCCCGAACAGGTGAAATACCAGGCCGCGCACCACGAACTGGTGGCCAGCGCGCTGGCGACGCGCATCGCCCACGAAGTGAACCCCGCCAACCAGGTGGGCTGCATGCTGGCCGGCGGCAACTTCTACCCGTGGTCCAGCAAGCCGGAAGACGTGTGGGCCGCGCTGGAGAAAGACCGCGAGAACCTGTTCTTTATCGACGTGCAGGCGCGCGGCGCTTACCCCTCCTACGCTGCCCGCGTCTTCCGCGAGAAAGGTGTCAGCATCGTCATGGAACCGGAAGACGCCGACATCCTGAAGCACACCGTCGACTTCGTCTCCTTTAGCTACTACGCCTCGCGCTGCGCCTCCGCCGACATGAACGACACCAACAGCAGCGCCGCCAACGTGGTGAAATCGCTGGCGAACCCGCACCTGCCGCGCAGCGACTGGGGCTGGGGCATCGATCCGCTGGGGCTGCGCATCACCATGAACATGATGTACGACCGCTACCAAAAGCCGCTGTTCCTGGTGGAAAACGGCCTGGGCGCGCACGACGAGTTCAACGCCGCAGGCGAGATTGAGGACGACTACCGCATCAGTTACCTGCGCGAACACATCCGCGCCATGGCCGACGCCATCGCCGACGGCGTGCCGGTGCTGGGTTACACCACCTGGGGCTGCATCGACCTGGTGGCCGCCTCGACCGGCGAAATGAGCAAGCGCTACGGCTTTGTCTACGTCGACCGCGACGACCAGGGCAACGGCACCCTCGCCCGCACCCGCAAGAAATCGTTCTGGTGGTATAAGAAAGTGATCGCCAGCAATGGGGGGGATTTGGGGTAGGTTGGGGCGGTGGGGTTAGCGGGGGGAGCGGAGGGCTTCCAGTTGCAGTTGATTGCCTTCCTGCTGCACAACGAATTCGGCGACGAATTCACGCGCAGAGGGGAACTCACCTGCCTGCTGTTTCTTGATGGAGACCAGCTTCGCGGAGAAATGGTATTGCTTCCCCGGCGTAAATACGTAGCCCTCATCAGGGACGCACTGATTGGGGGCGATATCCCGCAGCGGCTCGAAGAATTTGAACGTGCGGTTCCGCGCCTCATCCAATCGATAAATCGAGATACCCACGAGCTTTTCGTCTCCCTGCGGTTGAACTGTGATGCATACTTTGCCCCCACGCAGGTTGGCGGTGGCGGGATAGTCTTCGGGGATGCGATCGCCTATCGACGGACAGCCGGCGAGCAGGAAAGGGAATGCGAGGGGGAAAATCCGTTTCATGATTACCTCAAATGCTGGGGCTTCATTTGGTATACGTCAATGACTTCGCGAGGGCACTACGCACCTGCTGCAAAAACGCGGGAACCGTTGTGCCCCATAGCTCAGGGCTGAAGGTAAAACCGAAACGTTGGTTGAAAAATGACTCCACATTATCCTGCGCCAATAACGCATCTATCTCATTGACCAAAGCCTCGCGCTGCTGATGAGTCGCCAGACGAATGTACTCTGCGATCAGCGCAGTAATATCGCCCTCTGCATTTATCAGGTCATAGTCTTGACCAAAATAAACGACGATCAGGTTATCAAGTTCGCTGGTTTTCATCGGCTTATCTCGCAGGGAAAGCGCTAAGGATAAAGTAAGGTTTGCCACTACTGCGTGTGCGTTGCATTACAACGCCAGGCCGAGATCCAAGCTCGAATAACTCGGCATCCACTGCGTTAATTAAAGCTGCCCCAGCTTTTGCTCTGCTTTTCGTTGCAACATGGCAAAGAACGCTACCGCGGTAGTGCCCCAGCTCTCCGGCACAAACTCATCTGAAAAATGCTCTGCCATGCCTTCGTTTATACGCCCTGCATAAGTCGCCTGAAACTCTTTAGTCTCCTCGAGGATATCGAGGATGACTTGACTGCCGTTTTGCTCCAGGAAGCCGTCAATCACCCCCTCGGCCGTTTCGGCATCAGTAAACAGATCATAATCCTGACCGAAGTAAATACTGAATAAGCTACTGAGTTCGCTGAAGTCTCCGTGCAATCTCATCATTACCTCAAAAGTCGGGAAAAGCTGTCAGTATGAAGTAGGGTTTACCTTGAAACTGCTGATAGTGCAACACGACCTTTAATCGCGATGTTCTCACTAATTGCGTTGAATTTTTACTCAGACCATAACCGATATCGCTGGACATAATATGGGTTAACTCAATATTTGGCCTTCCTGCAGGATTCGTGGCCCACAGTTTTATCCACTCTTTATTCGCTTTTAACGCCGAGCTGACGGCGACCTCTGCGGCCCCTAATGATTTAAACGAAGAGGCCTTGTTCACTCGTGGATTTTTTAAACGCTCTAACAGTTGCTCTTTCGTCACCCCAACATGGCGTTTAATGGTATGCCCACCCGGTTTCATCCCCGTAGGGGACTCATGCTCAACCAGCTTTACCCGCCCCATGCGCACGGATACGACTCTGGCAGCGCCAACCGCTCCGGCAAAGACAAAAGGCACAGCAATATCGACCGTTAAACCGACGTTATAGGCCGTTTCCCGATCGGCACCCAATGCTTGCGCCAATAAAACGGCAGACTGATAAGTATCGGTAGTTGTTGGATGCCCGGTAATCATCTGATTGGAAGCGGCTTTGATGCTGTCCAGGCTATGCGTTCCCACCACCACGCACCCGACCTTGGTGATAAACGTCGGATCCGGCGCATAACACAACACCCCGGCCCCCATCAGCTCAACGACACCACCGGCAAGCCCCAAACCGCCAAGCAGACGGTTACTGAGCGTTTCACCTTCAGTGACGCTTTCATCAGATAGCACCGCCGCAAGCTGAACCGGCGACAGGGCAATGCGCAACTCATCTTCATTCGCCATGTTCGTTCATCCGTGAATTAGCAAAGCCGTATGATTAACATAAGCTCTAGAAAGGATAAATACTGGAACGGTTTACGCTTCGCAGCGTGAATAGAGGATTACTGTGCATAACATTCATTTAGGGAATGGAATGACATGAATTATATTCGCTACATTAGGCAACATTACAAATATAAAAGGCCACCATAAATAACTGCGAGCTGCATTCCAATCCTAAAAGCAAATAAACTGTAATTCTATACAGGTTATTTTTTCCTTTTACTGATAACGTTATAGTTTTTCCGCTGCGGCAAAATCCGCAGCCGGAGTTAGCGTTCCGAATCTGACATACTACCGCTGTATTATGTAATAATGCAGCAGCTTTAGTTCACTCCAAATAATGGTGGCTCAGGCGGGGGCTTCGCAAGAAGCGCCGGTTCGTATGTCCCGGTGACGCTAACCCCGTCTGGGCTACCACCCGAGTTTAGCGTCTCTGGTGATAGTCATTAACTAATGACATACGGAGATGCACCTATGACAAAGGTTCCCACTACAGAATCCGTTGCAAGCACCCTTACCCTTTACCGTCAACTGTTTAACCACCTCGATCTCAGCGCTTTCAATCCCTCAGAACTCTTAGACCTGGCCGCCCTCTCTGCCGAACAGGCGGAAGGTCTGTGCCACGGCCTGATGCTATTCGGCCATTTACTGCAAAAGCACCCACAGCTGGATACCGAAGGCTGGGAGCAGCTGAACCGCTATCTCAACGCTACAGCACATCTGGTTCCGGCTTTGTGTAACCTGTATGGGCGTGCGTTGCGGGAGATGGAAGCCTGCGGCTAACGTAAATGGCAATCAGGGCGATGCTCATCGCCCTTCCCAACCACGATTTCCAATAGATCTGACTGACATATCACAACAAAAACATTCATCAAGGTAGGCATTTCCTCCCCTACCTGGCATAGTTAACGCATTCGGTAAATCGATGAGTTAACTGCTGGGTATTGATGCATACTGCTCTCGTCAGCAAGCACATTGCTCAGAGCCAACTCGGCAATGTGAGGGAGTGGTTTTGGCAACTGCAATAGAAGCGTTATCTTCAAAAGAATCCGTTTTAAAAGCCATCGAAGAATATAAAAAACTTGGCCGAGATGAATTCTTAAAACAACATAAAATAAAACGATTTAAAAAATCCACCCTTATTTATAATGGCGAGAAGTACGACATCCGAGGCATTGCCGCTAGAGCATACAGTGAGCAACATGGCTATCCGTTTAAGGGAATCAACGCCGATAGCGGAACGGAAAAAGCCATTCAATTTCTCAAGGACCTCGGTTTTGAGATCGCCGAAACACCGCATCCTTTTGACTATTTAACCGAAGGCAAACTCTACACACGCAAAGCGCTTATCGAGCTCTACGGCGGACAGCTACAAGGCGGTATCTGGACACCGCGGGAATTCCCGGTGATCTTTATCTTCACCGGAGAAAGCGGCGAAACCTACGGCTACAAAGATGGATGGACAGCCGAAGGCAGCTTCTCTTATACGGGAGAAGGCCAAAAAGGCGATATGGAATTTATTCGAGGTAATAAATCCATCCGCGACCATAAAAAAGATGGCAAAGACATCTTCCTGTTCGAAGACAACAAGAAAGAAAAAGGCGTTCGCTATCTTGGCATGTTCGAGTGCGATTCTTGGGATCATATTCAGTGCTTAGACTTAGAAAATAACATGCGGCAAGGCATTACCTTTAACCTGTTCAAAGTCTCGTCACTGCACGCGGTTGAAGAAGATGCAGACACCGATGAAGCTGATACGCAGACAGAGACGCTCGAGCAGTTACGCAAGAAGGCATTGCAGTCCTCACAGCAATCAGGCCAGCGCCAACAAAGCGACAGCAAGAAATCCTGGTTCAAACGCAGCGAAGACGTAAAAAAATACGTACTCAAGCGCGCTAATGGCATCTGCGAAGCCTGCGATCAGCCGGCACCGTTCAAGAAAAGGAACGGCGATCCCTACCTTGAACCCCATCACACAAAACGCCTCGCCGATGAAGGCCCCGATCACCCGCAGTGGGTTGGCGCCATCTGCCCCACTTGCCATCGCCGGATTCATAGTGGGGTGGATGGGAAAGAGGTGAACAAGAAGCTGATGGTGAAGTTGGAATTGAAAGAGGCTACATATAAGTAGCGAGTATTATTACAGTACCTCTAGGACCGAAACACTCTCTGTAGCCTTTTAAAAGATAATCCTAGATAAAGGGATTATCTTTTCCCCACATCATTTTCTGCCCACTCTTTGCAGAGATCTGATACGGAACAACCCATAACCTGAGTGTGTCTGAAAATGCGAAATGCTGGTGTATTGGGTGATTGAAGTCATCGTGCGCAGGATAAATTAAATACATATCTCCTGAGCCACCAAGATACTTTTGGCCATAGGCAAACATTTGGTAGAGATCGGATTGAGCAATGCCATAGAGAGGTTTTTCCTGCGAGTTGTTATTAATCAGCTTCCATTTGGTATCTAGCACCATTTTGGTACTGACCGGATGACGTGATTGAATCAACAAATCTGGGCGCAGCTTAAAACAGTCTCTCTCACCATGTTTAACCAACGAATAGCTTGCAGCCTGCGGCTTCACCTTGAAACCATCCGGCAATTCGTCAGCAAGCGTTGACGCGACAAAGGACTCAAATACCGCCTCCATCGGGAACAAGAGTGACAACGCTTTAGCATCGCCCTGTAGAGCGCTGGGGCTCATACCCTGCAATATCAACTGCGCCCACGCCAAAGGCTCATGGTAATGAGCCATACCGCGTTCCAAACGCAAACTCGATATGTCACCTTTTATATCTCTACTCGACGGGATACCATCAAAAGCAAAGCGTAATTCCTGTAACCAACGTTGATTATCAGAGGACAGGCTCAGGTTACCCAACTGATAAAGTGCAGAATGTAATAGCCTATTGGCCGCACAATCAGGTAAATAATCATCGTAATCAAGATAGAATTTATGACGGTTCACTACGTTATGGCGTAACTGCGCTGACAGCATCAACTTGCCCTTCATAAAGGGCAAGTTAGCCTGTTCTTTCACGTAATCTGACCGCAGTCCCTGCTTAAGTAGCTGGCTAACGCTATGCAAAAACTGGTTGATAAAGATCTCCAGTAAAGGCATTCGTTGCGCATGAACTGAAGCCTGCTGGGTTTGAATATGCCTAAATCCAGACAGATGACTTAGCATAATCAGTAGCGTTTCGCGCGCTTGCCCCAACGTAAGGTTTTTGCCTATCTTGGGCAGGATCTCCAGTTGCAGGCCATAGGGGGTATAGAGTATCCCTGCGTAATTCTGTACCTGTAGCAATCGGCGCCCAGAACGTGAGGTGAGTTTAAGCAGCTGGCTTCCTTTCTCACTGGTTAGGCTAAGCGATTCTAAATAGTCAAAAACCTCAGGAGGAAGAGGAACAGCGCCAACCGGCGACTCTTTTTCAACGCCTAACAGGTCATACTCAAAAACAGAGATCACCTTACCCATTTTGTACAGCCTGAGTGGCTTCTTCAGGTTGATAGATCGCACGGTAAGCCTGTGGCAAATCCCAGACTTCATGCTCAAACGCTTTCAGTTCGTAGGCGGTTGATTGCTGATCGTGGCGCCGTAAACCATGATCGGCACCAAAAAGAATCTCCAGATCGTCGCTTTGCTCCATCACGAATTGGAGGCTGTCGTTTTGTTTCTGATTATCCGCCAATACCAAACGGATTTTGTTCCAGTCGTCAAAGAAGTATTCCTGCAATAAGGGGATGATCTTCTTCTGGAAGGCCGCTTTCAGCTGTTTAAATGCCAAGTCTTCATCCTTCGCATCACAGGCTTTTTTAACTGGCATAAAGAAGGCATGCCCTAAGGTATGCTCACGATCGTAGAGCGCCTCAATTCGGCTATTAATCTTCTCTAACAAAGACTCAAGCTCAATGCCCTTTACTTTCGCTCCGCTGAGCAATGAAAGATCCGGCATCATCTCAACAAAGTCGAACCGGCGACGCAATGCGGTATCCATCAGCGCTAACGAACGGTCCGCGGTGTTCATGGCACCAATAATGTCTACGTTGCCAGGAACGCTGAATACTTGGCCGCTGTAAGACAGCTGCAAACTCATTGCATTGCTCATCCCAGCCCGCTTGTCGGTTTCTATAAGAGAAATCAGCTCGCCGAAAATTTTGGAGATATTGCCACGATTGATCTCATCAATAAAAATGGCATAGCGATGCGCCGGATCGGCCTTGGCCCGCTGGCATAACCGCATGAAAATACCCGGCTCTATGGGGTAAGAAATATTCCCATTGTCATCTGCGCGAGCTCGCATCCCTTCAATAAACTCTTCGTAACCATAGGATTGGTGGAAGGTGACTGCGGCAAATCGCTGAATAGCCTCTGCGGTTTGTGGGCCTCGTTTTAACTCATCATAAAGCGAGATAAGGTCTTCCACTTGTTCTAGCTGCGGCTTAACCAGGAACCACTCACTCTCTGCCGTTTTATTGAAAATCGCGGGCTCACGGCGGCCTTTATATTCGACCGTAGTAGACTCTGGCACGGTAAAGGATTGCAGCGTTGCCCACGCAGTTTGCGATAGATTACTGCTGCGGCCATTCAATAGAGCTTTACGCTGGAACCAAGGGTGCTCAATCAGCAAACGAACTTTGGCTTTTCTATTAAGATCTAACAAAACTAACGCAGTCACCTGCATCCAGTTCAGCGTTTCGAGACGAGAATCTAACCAAGCATCATAGTCAGCGGAGGCCGCTTGGGTGGTGTACTCCTTCATCTTTTGCTGCAAGACGAAAGTCTTTCCGGTGCCCGGTGGACCAAAGTAGATAGCGTTCACAGGTGAGTGCTGCGGTATCTGCGGGCTCACGACTTTATGGCTTTCTACGGCAAGATGGTTAGCCACTTCCTGTTGCTTTTGTTCGCCATCGCGCTCACGTAGCAATTCGTAAAGATGCCAGATTGCCATGTTGGCATAGTAAGGGTCCGCATCTGGTAACCGTGCGTTAATCGCATTCTTCAGTTCATGGTTTTTTTGCAGCCAATTTCCGGTAAGCGTGAGCGCCAGGGAAAATCGATCATTCAGAAACGTCGCCGTTTTGGTGAATGCATTCTCGTCCACCGTACTGGTGCAGGTTGCCGGTGTAAACGCCGCAAAGACACGATTCCGCAAACTCCAATACATTCGCTTGAGCTGCCCGCTCTCCTTGGCTTGCTGCAAAGCGGCTTCTACATATTGGTAAGTTTGTTCATCAGGCTGGCGACGAATGCGCTCGGTCAGCTCTCTGAACAACGGCAGGCTTTGTTGGAATTCAGCCAACGATGGAACACCCTGCCGAATACTGGCAATCCCGTTATCACGCTCGTACCAAAGCCGTTTAACCAGATCATCCGTTTCGGGCTCAGAAAATGTCGGCGTTTGCTGAAGTGACGCCGTGAATTCACGGTAACGACGATCCCACTCTGAATGCGAATAGTCTTTATATTCGGCCAGAGAACCGATCACTTCATCGAGAGTCAGCTTGCCTGCTTCAATATCGGCAACGATATCCATCACGAAATTCCTATACTGTGACATTTTAGGGGGAAGCCCCCTATAACAACAAAGCCAAAGCGGCTCCCGTTTTAAGCACCTTTGAGCATATCAAACACCACACGGGCGAACCCCCTGGCGAGTTCAGGGTTGGACAGATACTGCACCATCATCTCATGCTGGGCTTCATTGCTGTCCATCACTGCATCATCGATCGCTTTCGGGAAATCACCCAGCATCGCCTGTTCACGCGTATTGTTAGCGATCTGCGTCATCACCGCCTGGTTTTCCGACAGTTTGTCACGCACGGTAAAGGCGTAGTTGATCATGTCTTTATCGCTAAGATTATCCGTAACAAACAGATCATTCAGGCGCGCCAGAATATTGGACAGAAACTCTTCTTTCTTGTCCTTTGGCTTCGCTGTACCCATATCGTTACCCGGTGTGATTTGGTATTCTTCCGCATCTTCCCGCAGCTTCAGATGTTGTTCATGAAGCTTCGACAAGCGGTAATGGCTCATATCCACATTACTTAAATCAATCTCATCGTCTTCAATACGCTGTTCATGCAGCAACGGGCGAAGATGCCGTGCGAACAGGCTCAGCTTCTCAAGGCTCTTGTCATCGTAATCTACGATCTGCGACATAAACTCATAAAAACGAACGAAGCTACCGAGATCTTTTTTGAAGATATCCAGCTTGTCTTTTTCCTGTTTGCACGTCTTGAAACTGTTTTCTGCATTAGTTATCAGCACCACATCGCCGGTCTTCTTGGTGCGTTCAAACATTTCTTTAGCCAACACATAGGCATCAATCGCTGAGGTATAACGGTGCTTCCAGCGTTCAACCGCCGGCTTGCAGATATTGCTTATCGCAGCATTGGATTTGTTCTTGGTGAAGAACGCCTCGCAGAATTGCTCCACTTCGTTCCACAGGAAAATGCCGCTGGTGCGAAGTTTTTCGAACAGCTCAAAGACTAACTGCGGATCGCTGACATCAGTCAGTTCTGCCGTTTGGTAGTAAGGCTGAAATGCCGCCAGAATGTCATCCGGCTCATTATAGAAATCGAGTACAAAGGTTCCCGACTCTTTTTTCCCTGGGTAAGTGCGGTTGAGCCGTGAAAGTGTCTGGACGCATTCCACGCCGCCCAGCGCTTTATCCACATACATGGCGCATAGCTTGGGTTGGTCAAAACCGGTCTGGAACTTATTCGCGACCAACATCACCTGGTAATCATCAGTCTCAAACGCTTTGCGCATGTCCCTGCCTTTCAACCCAGGGTTCATGTTGATTTCAGTAAACTTTTGGTTCAGTAACGCAAGGCTATTGTGGTCACTTTCATAGAATTCCACTTCACCGGAAAATGCCACCATGGCATTGATCTTCGGATAGTTGTTTTCAGCGATGTATTTATCAAAGGCCAGTTTGTAACGCACCGCGGCTTTACGAGAGCTGGTGACTACCATCGCCTTAGCCTGCCCCCCCAACAGATGCATCACATGTTTACGGTAGTGCTCAACAATCACCTTTACCTTCTGCGAAACATTATGCTCATGCAACGCAACCCACTGATTCAGTTTGACCTTTGCTTTATTGCTGTCGACTTCCCGATCGGGATCGTCCAGCTTCTGCAGAAGCTTATAGGCCACCTTATAGTTGGTGTAATTCTTCAGGACATCGAGAATGAAGCCCTCTTCAATCGCCTGGCGCATGGAGTAAACGTGAAATGCTTCCGGCTTATTGGTTTTTGATGCAGGTTCAAATGGGTTAGGACGACGGCCAAACAGCTCTAACGTTTTGGCTTTTGGCGTGGCGGTAAAAGCATAGTAGTTGAGATTGTTGCTGCCTTTACGTGCGGCGACGGTGGCATCGAGAATATCTTCCGAGGTCATCACCGCATCGTCATCCGTCTCCTCCGTCATCAATACTTCTTTCAACTGACGCGCCGTGGAACCGCTCTGAGAAGAGTGCGCTTCATCAGCAATCACCGCATATTTACGCTGCTTCAGGCTGACGCTGTTTTCAATCGCCTTCAGCACATGCGGGAAGGTTTGAATGGTAACGATAATAATTGGCTGCGAGTTTTCCAGCGCACTAGCCAGCTTCTCTGACTTTGAGCCGTCACCTTCTTTATTGTTGATACGGCCGACCACGCCATCCTGATGCTCAAACTGGTAGATGGTGTCTTGGAGCTGATCGTCCAGCACGGTACGGTCCGTCACCACAATTACCGAGTGGAACTGCTTCTCACCTTGCTCATCATGCAGCCGAGAAAGTTGGTGGGCGGCCCAGGCAATGGAGTTAGATTTACCGGAACCCGCGCTGTGCTGAATCAAGTACTTATTGCCAGTGCCCTCTTCCGCCGCAGCGATAATCAGTTTGTTCACGACATCCCACTGATGATAACGCGGGAAAATCAGACTCTCTTTCTTACCCTTGAGGCCATTCCACTCTTCTTTCTCTTCGATTTGCAGATGCACAAAGCTAGCAAGAATTTTCAGCAGATTGTCCGGGAGCAGCACCTCATTCCACAGGTAGCGAGTGGCGTAATCGTTCGCATCTTCTGGGATGTCGTTCCCCGCACCGCCGTCATGAGTACCTTTGTTAAATGGCAGGAAGAAGGTTTTATCACCGTCGAGTTTGGTCGCCATAAACACTTCGTACTGACTGACGGCAAAGTGCACCAGTGCCCCGCGTTTAAAAGTAAGCAGCGGCTCCGGCTTGTTGGTAACGGGATCCTTTGGCAAACGCGTTTTCTTATATTGCGTAATAGCGTTTTGCACTGCCTGCTTAAACTCAGACTTCAGCTCCAACGTTGCTACCGGCAAACCGTTGACGAACAGCACCAGATCGATACGCCATTTTTTCGCTTTTGCACCCGCTTCTTCAAATGCCGCTTTCGAAGCGTGTGGGCTATACACCAGTTCCGGCACAATACGGCAGATATTCTGCTGATAACGGGCGAGCGTTTCCGGATTGAGGCTATGCTCAGGCTTAAACTGACACAGGGAAAACCGGGCGTTATGGCTTTTGATCCCGTGCCGCAATACGCCGAGGGTGCCGTAGGTCCGCGACAGCATATCGGTAGCGTTGATATCCGCTTTTCTAAGCTGAGCGACCAACGCATCGAGGAAGTGACGTTCGGTATCGGTAGGATAAATCTTTGAAAACTTTTCCCACTCCTGCGGCTGCGTGGTTTGCACAAAGGTCAGCGCATCCTGCGAATATAGCGCACGTTCACGATCGTAGCCGTCGCCTTTGCCAACAATCCAACCCGTTTCGACCATCTGAGCAATCATTTCATTTTGGAAAATCAGCTCTTTGGTGGTGTCCATACTCATGCGGTGGTCTCCTGTGGCTCCTCAGCGTCTTGCATATCAGATGCAACCCAGTCACGTACGTCGATTTTACCGGTGACAGCAGCGGAGATAAGGGCGGTGAGGCGTTCTTGGAGAAGTAATATCTGATTTTCTGATTTATTTAGCAACGAATCAAATTCAATTTCCTTCTGATAAAGAACACTCGCGATTTTTATTTGCTCATCTTTAGGAGGGAAAACAATCCATATTTTCTTTGTCTTTTCTTGATTCATAATCCCAATAGTAGATGCATTCGATGATTGTTTCATTTGCTCTACTTGGTTCAGTAAAGAATATGTAAGATACTTATGCTCAACAATTTCACTAGGTGTAATTATATTAATTTGCTGATTACATGAGAATTCATGATCTACAAATGCAACTTTTCCCAGAGTTGCTCCAATGCCTATAACAACTATCGAATTTTTGGGATAAATTTTCGCATCACCATTACTTACCGCCTGAGTAGTGATTTTCTTCTTAGCATTTCGCAGAATTAATGAATCATTGAAATCTCCAGGGGAAAGCCAATCGATACCGTCACCATCAGTAAACGATTCTGAGTTTTTTGGTGTGCTACCTGTCCCAATAAATGTGGCAATATACTTAATTGTTGAAACGGTCCAATGCTCCGGCACCTCCCCCAACCACTCAATACCAGAATCTTTCATCCGCACATTAGAGTTTAACCCTTTGGTGACGGCATGGCTAATCACTGCTTGACGCTTTTCCTTCAGCAGTTCAATCAGTTGCTGTTGCTTCTCGATCAGGTTATCGATTTTTGCGGTTTCATGATCGAGGAAAGCAGATATATTTAGCTGCTCTTCTTTCGGTGGCAGTAGTAGTGGTAATCTTCTAAAATCCTCAAACTTCATAGATTGCCTCAAACCACCTCCCATACCATAAAAAACCTTTGTTGTATCGTAAGAATGAAGCAATCGGTACAAAAAGTAAAAATTAATTTCATTTTTTGCTTTCAGTTTCAAATATGCAGATGTAATGATCCCTTTCTGTTTTACTAAACCGACACGTAAACTTTTTTTATCATTTTGCAGATCAGTTAGTCTTAAAATAACATCCCCATACTCAATAATCTGATATGTATTAAAAGACTCAGGAAGCAGACCAATATTTGTCTCTACATCCCGCGGAATAATGCTTCCATAACTTAATGAGAGTACATTATTCTCTGCACCACCAACATTCTTCTTAGCTAATGCCTCGCATAAAGCAAACGTAGGTTTCACTTGCCAATGGGAAGGTATTGAATCAATCCACTCAACCCCAGAATCCTTATACTCTGGATACGCCTTATACTTAGCCATCAGGAATGCACCTCCTGCAGCAGCTTCATAATCTCGGCGCTAACGGCGTCGAGATCGGCATCAATCTCGGATAGCGGGCGCGGCGGCTGATAAACGTAGAAATGTCGGTTAAACGGAATTTCATAACCGACAATGCCAATTTCACCGTCTTTCGCATCACGCTTATCGGCATTAATCCAGGCATCGGCCACGTGCGGCAACACTTCTGCTGTGAAGTAACTCTCAATCAGTTTACTGGTGGAAACAGCGGGATTTAACGGTACGTTCTCGTTGTCACGCAGCTCGCCGTCCTGCTCGAACTCCACCACCTTACCTTTGTACTCAAATGCGCCGTACAGCGGCTGGGCGGCCTCTTTCAGAACCTTTTTTACCACCGGCTCAGCATCTGGATTCTTAGTGGTAATTGCATCGATAAACTGTTTGTTCTCTTTGGCATCCAGCTTCACGCCAGCCGTTTTGATTGCCCCTTTCAGGGTCAGCTGGAACTGGTTGAAATCGTTGCTCACCAGCGTTTTTCCACCTGCCTGAGCGCCTAACGCTGTCTGGATTTGCTGAGCTTTAGCCATCAATGCACGTTGTGCCAACCACAACTTGCTGTCGAGCAGATCTTTAATCTGCTTCTCCTTCAGCTCGGCAAATTCTGCTTTGATAATCGTTCGGGCTTCTGCTTCGATATCGGAGAAATCGCCATAGTTACCTTCCTGCCACTGGGCAGCGAACTCTTCATACAGGCGTTCCATCGGGGCGTTAAACGGCTTCGGTGCAAAGCGCAGCGTGGCAATCGCTTCATCGGTGACTTGCGCAGACAAACGCAGTGGGCGCTCGATAGTTAGCCTACGATAGCCAAAATCGGTGCTGTTAAAGATTTTGCTGGCGAAGGTTTTCGGCGCTTCGGTTTTAGCGCTGATAGATTGGCGCCCACGGTTGGATTTTTGTTCTGCCGCTTTTTCCATCCCAAGTTCTTCAAGCGGAGTGGTATCCACCACCTCAAAATCACCAAAGGTACGGGTGATAAGCTTGATATCGTCTTCGCCCATCAGATTACGTTTAGAACCCAGCGATTTTCGCATCTTGCCACACAGGTTAGTGCCATCAATCAGTTGCACTTTACCTTTACGCGCTCGCGCTTTCTTGTTCGACAAAATCCAGACGTAGGTCGCAATGCCGGTGTTGTAGAACATATCGGTAGGCAATGCGACGATCCCTTCCAGCAAATCGGCTTCCAGAATATAACGGCGAATCTCACTCTCACCACTGCCTGCCCCGCCGGTAAACAGCGGTGAGCCGTTGAGGATGATCCCGATACGCCCACCATTGTTTACGCTACCATCCACATTGTGGCTGTCGCGCATTTTGCTGATCAGATGCATCAGAAACAGCAGCGAACCATCAGAGACACGCGGTAGGCCTGGGCCAAAGCGCCCGTTAAATCCTTTCTGCTGATGTTCGTCGTTAATCTCACCTTCAATCTTTTTCCAATCCACGCCAAAGGGGGGATTTGAAAGCATATAGTCGAACTGCTCCTGCGGAAGCTGATCGTTAGAAAGCGTATTGCCCAACTTGATACGGCTGACATCCTGGCCTTTGATCAGCATATCGGCTTTACAGATAGCGTAAGATTCGGGGTTCAGCTCCTGGCCAAAGGCACGCATCACGGCTTTGGGATTCAGTTCGTGCACGTATTCCATACCCGATGAGAGGAAGCCTCCTGTACCGGCGGTAGGGTCGTAAATGGTACGGATAATGCCTTCTTTAGAGAGTGCCTCATCATCTTCCATAAACACCAACGAGGTGGTTAAACGCACGATATCGCGTGGGGTAAAGTGCTCCCCTGCCGTCTCGTTAGAACTCTCTGCAAAACGACGGATTAACTCCTCAAACACCAAGCCCATATCATGGTTAGAAATCGCTTTAGGGCTCAGGTCGGTGGTGGCAAATTTCTTAACGACTTTGTATAGCAGGTTGGCATCTTCCAGCAGGCCAACAAACTCACTGAATTTAAAGTGTTCAAAGATTTCACGCGCATCTTTAGAGAACGACTGCACGTAGTTCTCTAGGTTGGCCTTGATGTCGTTCTGCCCCATCTTGCCGAGATCCATCGGCGACGTGTTGAAGAAAGACAGCCCTTTGGTCGCACGCAACAGAAACTTCTCTCGCCCTTCTTCCGGTAGAGGACTGGCCTTCAGTTTCTCCGCCTCTGCCAGCACCGCTTCTTTGGTGTCCGCCAGCACACACTCAAGGCGACGCAACAGTGTAAACGGCAGGATCACCCGCCCGTACTGAGATTGTTTAAAATCACCGCGAAGCAGATCGGCAACCGCCCAGATGAAAGCAGCCGTTTGAGAGAAATTTGTGTTAGCCATATCAATAACCTGAAAGGGAACGTGTAAAGATGGGTAGATTATACATGAATCAATACTGCTTGCTGTGACATCGGTGCGCCGTGATTTTCACCCGTCAGCAGGGGACAAGCCATACAAGCATGCAAACGCGTTCCGATATGCTGTCTGCGCTTTACGCTTTTATAGGATCGCATCGATTATTTCATTACAGTTTTTATTATTCCAATGGGAATAAATTACATTGGGTATTATGTCAATGTTTAGTTCAAAGTGGATTATTGCTTGCTACCAATGCAACAGGGTATCTGGGGCCACAGAAACACGACAAAGCCCGATCAATTTTATTTATTATTATATTCATTTTGTTACAATGCCTGCAAAATCAAGTTTAACAGCAGCACTTCAACAAGGATTTCGTTCTGTTGCAAAGAACTAGATTGATTTAACAATTAGGATTAGACAACGTAGGATTACACATGTTAGCGCCGCTTTTTGAACATTTGTTCCGTTCTATTGACTCGATGCTTGTCACTGATGTTTTTATCTTGGCAATTATTTTAACTTTTATTTCTGCTTGGTGGTGTGATCACAGAAATATTCACAGTAAATTTAGAGAGTATGCTCCAACGCTAATGGGAGCATTAGGTATATTGGGTACATTCACTGGTATAATAATTGGGTTGCTCAACTTTAATACAGAAAGTATTGATACTAGTATTCCACTTCTATTAGGTGGTTTAAAAACAGCATTTATCACCAGTATTATAGGGATGTTCTTCGCTATTTTATTTAACGCACTTGATGCTTTTTTCTTCGCAAACAAACGAGATAATTTAACAGATAGTGTGCCTGAAACCATAACACCCGAACATATTCATCACGAATTAAAAGAAAACAACCAATACTTGGAAAAGCTGATTTCAGGTTTGAGTGGCAATGAAGAAGGGTCCTTAGTCGCTCAGGTAAAACTATTACGCAATGAGATAAATGATGCTTCTCGTGCACAACTCTCTCATCACACTGAGTTTAGCAATAAGCTCTGGGAACAATTAAAACAGTTTGCTGATTTAATGGCCAAGGGTGCAACTGAACAGATAATTGATGCACTTAAACAAGTTATTATCGATTTTAATAATAATTTAACCGAACAGTTTGGTGAAAATTTTAAAGCTCTTGATGCTTCGGTAAAAAAACTTGTCGATTGGCAGGATAATTACAAGAACCAAATTGAGAATATGAGTGAACAATATCAACAAAGTGTCGACTCTTTAGTTGAAACCCGCGAAGCTGTTGCAGGTATCTGGGAAGAATGTAAAGAAATTCCACTTGCAATGGCTGCATTACACGATGTGTTGAAAGTTAATCAACATCAAATCAACGAGCTATCTCAACATCTTGATGCCTTTGTTTTGTTACGTGATAAAGCTACAGATGCAGTTCCCGTTATCCATGAAAAATTGGATGAGGTAGGAGAATTGCTCAAAGCAGGGGCATTGAGTGTCAGTTCATCTCTGGGCCAAACAGGGACTGAATTACTCGCCAATGCGAATGCTATGCGAATTGCTCTTGATGAAGGCTCTGAAGGGTTCAGGCAGTCGGTTACACAGACTCAGCAAGCATTTGCATCAATGGCTCATGATGTAAGTAACTCTTCTGAAACTTTAACCTCAACACTAGGTGAAACTATTACCGAAATGAAACAAAGTGGTGATGACTTCCTCAAATCTCTGGAGGCACACTCTAAAGAACTGCATCGTAATATGGAAAAAAATACAACCGATGTGGTCGAGCTCTTTAGTAAAACCGGCGATAAATTTAATCAACAATTATCTAGTAATGCAGAAAATATGTTTGGAGCGATGCAATCGTCCTTTGACAAAGCAAGTGCTGGTTTAACTTCACAGGTTAAAGAGTCTGTTGAACGCTTTGGTGGTGCAATTAACGAACAGCTACATGCTTTTGAACAAGCGACTGAGCGTGAAATGAATAGGGAAATGCAATCTCTGGGGAATGCTCTCCTGTCAATCAGCCAAGGATTTGTCAAGAACTACGACCATTTGATAAAAGAGTATCAAAGTGTTCTTGGGCAGCTGCAGCCATTAATTAACTCAAGACAACACCGCGGGTAATAATTAATGGATAAAATAATTGGTAAACAAATACCCAGCCAGAATCAGGACAATGAACACTGGGTTTCAATGTCAGATCTAATGGCAGGACTGATGATGGTATTTATGTTTATATCCATCGCTTATATGCATTATGTCCGTATTGAAAAAGAAAAAATAAAAGAAGTTGCAGTCGCCTATGAACAGGCCCAGCAACAGCTTTATAATGCATTAAATATTGAGTTCTCCAATGATCTACCTGATTGGGATGCGGAAATAGATAAACAAACTCTCGAAGTAAGATTTAAATCACCGGATGTTCTTTTTGGTTTGGGTAGTTCGGAATTGAAGCCAAAGTTTAAAGAGATTCTTAACAATTTCTTCCCTCGGTACTTGAAGGTACTAGATCAGTATAAAGAACATATCACTGAGGTTCGAATTGAGGGGCATACCAGTACAGATTGGACAGGGGCGGCTAACCAAGATCAAGCCTATTTTAATAATATGGAATTGTCTCAAGGACGCACCCGAGCTGTATTGCAATACGTACACAGTTTGAAAGAATCCTCTGCACACCAAAAGTGGGTGAAAAGTAAGTTTTCAGCAGTGGGGTATTCGTCTTCACATCCAATTCTTAATGCAATGGGTAAAGAAGACCAAAGCCGCTCACGTCGAGTGACGTTTAAAGTCATTACAAATGCCGAATTGCAAATTCGTCGCATAATTCAGGAGTAGCATCAATGAAGATAAAGATTGATCTCACTGAGTTGATAGCATTAGGAAAAAAAATGCTCCCTTCTGGAGCTGATTTTTTCCTAGATGAAGAAAGTATTATTTTTGACCCCATTGACCTTGAATTATCTGAAGGGAAAGAAGTTAGCATTGACGATCTTGACCCTGGAAGTGGATTAATATCTTATCGTGGTCGCCAAGTACTTTTATATATCCGTGATCATACTGCCTGCTATGATGCTGCAGTTGAAAATGCTGAGAAAGGTAAACGTTTCCACATCGCGTGGTGTCGAACCCTTGATAATATGAGGAAGAAAAATAGATTTGAGCGTTACCACGCAACAAATCGTGTTGATGGATTATTCGAGATTGATGATGGTTTAGGTCGTAGCCAAGAGGTAGATCTAAGAGTTTGTATGAATTGCCTAGAGCGGTTAAATTACAAAGGTAGCATTGACAAAAATCAAAAAAGAATAATTTTCAAATCATTCTCAATGAGTGATTTTTTTTCTCATTACAGCACTTGCTTTCTTTATATGCCAAAAGGCATCTATGAGAAATCAAATAGTGGATATACTAAAAATTGGAAAGAAATATCTCGCTCAACACGAGAGGATGCTGATTATCACTGTAGTGACTGTGGTGTAAATATGAGATCAGCACGCCATCTATGTGATGTGCATCATAAAAATGGGGTAAAATATGATAACTCACCTCAGAATTTATGTGTTTTATGCAGAGATTGCCATCGAAAGCAGCCATTCCACTCTGGAATTTTCGTTAAACGTAATGAAATGGCTGCTATTCAAACTTTACGTTCCCAGCAAGGTTTATTAAAATCACAAAGCTGGTCGGAGATTTATGCGTTGGTCGATCCTTCCGTAAAAGGGGATATCGAGATAATGGAATTTAAGGGATACCCTATGCCAACTCTAGGATTTGATTTAAAGAACAAAAATAATGAGGTAGTAGCTATCGTTGATGCGGCATGGCCACTATTGAAAATAGCAGTAAGCCTTGATTCTGTAGAGGTCGAAGGCTGGGAGATATTTTCTGTCGGAGAGTTAGTACATCAAATTCAATCTGGTAGAGTGTTCTAATTCCATTTAGATTACAAAAACTCATAGATGAGTAAAAATCAATCATGTAATCCCATTCCGATGATTGAATGGTTGACAATCATTCCCAACGGACCAAGTAAATTACACCTTGGTCCTAATATATCAGCCTCTTCAAATCGGCATGCTAGCATCTATAAAAAATCACTTGTAAGGCTAAATCCTTAAGCAACGATAACATCATTGATAACTGGTTTTTATTACTTTGCACATTATCACTTTCATAGCAATCTAGTGATACATTTATTACCAAGGAATTGAGTTGTTAATCTGTCATATCTAAGCCTAATTAAATTTCAACATAACCTCTTCACCCCGTTTCCATACGATAAACCTGGCCTCATAAGGATACAAAGGCGTATTGACAATAACACTGTACCCTTCTCCGGGAATAAAATCATACTCATCGACTCCAGGAACACACCTCCCCGGTTCCAACGCTACAGGCGTGTTTGCATATGATTTTTCATAGACATAATCATCGTTGCCATACTTCCATATGGCTACCTTGAGAATGGACTCCTCTCTTTCCATGTCATTCTTATCGACAAAAACGCAGATCTTGCTGCCGACAGGCGTTGCTTTTGCCGGGCGTAAATTGACTTTATCCCCCATAGGGCAGCCAGAAATAAAAAGAGGAATAAAGAGTAAGAGGAATTTTTTCATAGAGGGAATCCTGCTCTTCCAGTTACAGGTTGAATTCCTATAGAATTAATAAATTACTCTCATGGCAATAATTAGTTAAAAACATCATTAAGCTCTAATCGGGCTTCAGCATCATGTTCTTACCTTTATTCCACACAACAAAACTGGTCCGATATGAATTCAGCGGTGTTCTTACCAACACGCTGTATCCTTCACCGGCGATAAAATTAAACTCACCGATACCTGGAACACACTTGTTGGCCTCCAACGTTACCGGATTGTAGGCATATGACTTTTCATAAACATAGTCATCCCCTCCCTGTCTCCAGATGGCGATATTCAGTATGGATTCATTTTTTACGATATCGTTCTCATTAAAAAAGACGCAGACTTTACCGTCTACGATCTTACTTTGTACTTGATAGAGATTAAACCTGTCACCCGTTGGGCAACCCGAGATAAAAAGAGGAAGAAGAAGGAATAAATATTTTCTCATAATGGCAGCCCTGCGCTTCTGATTATGGGGTGAAATTGTGACAATGTCCTTCTGTCCACTATCCCGATGAGTTTCCTGTTTGGCAAGCGGAAGAAGGTATTCGCCCCATATCTCTTGAGAATGAAATAGTCCGCAATTATCGATGCCTGCTGTTCCATGCTATAGTGGCGCAGCAAAGGTTTATCAAGCCGATATTGATAACTTACCGCCCAACTGAGAAGCCCACGGGTGCGTACCCACATGCCCTTTTGGTGCTGCCAAACGTGTGCCATCTCATGAATGAAAAGATGCTGAGCTTCAGGATCCTGGTTCGCATAATCTCTTTCATAAAGTGACCTACGAAAGTACAACTCCCCATTCGGGCTCATCGCCGTGTACTGATTCTGTAGCCCAAACGGCAGGTAGCTGTCGCAGTGAACCAACACGCTCTGATAGAAAATGGTGCTGCCAAACACCGAGCGTGCCAGATTGACTTCGCCCGGCGTTAACGCCCGCGTGCTCCCTTCCTGTTGTGGCTCCATCCTGGAACTCCTTGATCCGAAAGAGTTCAATGGAACGTCATTTTAGTCTTTAAGGTCAATCAGATAGGCCTTAGGAAAGCATCAGGAAGATCCGGTTTTTACTGAAATGGGAAATGCGTCAATACAGAGTGAAAATAGGCAGGTAGTGGTGGCAGGCAGATTCCAGGCACAAAAAAACCACCTTTCGGTGGCTTCTTGTTCGCGCGGTACTTAATGGTGCCGAAGGCCGGACTCGAACCGGCACGTATCTCTACGGTTGATTTTGAATCAACTGCGTCTACCGATTTCGCCACTTCGGCACTGAAGTAGTATGCGGAAAACGGGTGAATTATACCTTCCCGCGACCAGCACGCAACACTTATCCGTTGTTCAATGAGTTAAGTGTCGAAAAAACCGCCGCCACGCGCGTTTGTCCGCCCCGTCTTCTCGCTCCACGCCCTTCACAACCCTGTTAATGGTGAGCAGGCTGTTGCAACGAGCATCCAGGATAAAGCGCCACACTCACGCAATACCATCCGATTCCAGGTTCCAACGTCGTTGCACAGAGCAATGATGGCTCTTGTGTCGTACGTCATTCACTCCCACGAGCCAGAACCGCTCACCGCGTTAGCGAGATACGTTCAGGAACCCGCCACGCAGCAGGTCGCAACCCGCCTCCCCCATCGCCACTGTCTCACCCTGCGCCTGGCAAAAACAAAATAATCCCCAGCCGCAATGGCAATGCTGCAAATAATTGCACGCCAATGTGTCAGCGAATAAAGAATGAGGTTGCGCAACATTCCGAGAACACTATTTTTTCATTAATGAATATCAGATGGGAAATAAAGAAGCGGAATGCTGCCTTCAGGGGAGAGACGCTATTTCGGTTAGATGGGGGGGGTATCTAAAATCACCAGAAAATAGCGTACATACGTAACAAAATAGCAACTCAAGGCGTAAAAACCAGCAGAGAACACTTGCCTCTGCGGAGTTAATAGCTTTAAGATGATGTAAGAAAATTTTCCCTGGTGTTGGCCAATATTGGCAGCCTGACCTACGCGGTCAGGTTTTTTTTTATATTTTTTATCAAAACATTACCTGGAAAGTGTATCGCCTTAAGGGGTGAGAAACTAGTTAGACTAAAGTACAGTCCCTTACTAGACCTTTATCAGTTCATGCAGGTTATTATTTCACATCGTAGAAATCAGGGCCGGTGCTGTATTGCTTCCCTCTCGTGAGCCGCCACGCTGCCCACTCAATACCGATTAACGCCCGTCATTTCCCGGTTCGAAAGCTGCCGTGAGCGAGCAGCCTATCCATCCACCGGTTTAATCAGCCGCAGCTCCATCCCCAGACGCACGGCATGTCGGGCATTCGTGACCCCCAATTTTTTGACGACGTTGGACATATGGTACTTGATGGTGCCGGTCTTTATGCCCAGGATCATCGCCGTTTCCTGGTAGGTTTTACCCACGCTGGCCCAATAGAGGATTTCGTTTTCCCTGTCGGTAAAGCGGGCGTTGCCCTCCAGCGCTGCGGCGTTTTTATCTGACGGTGGGGCCAGCGCCAGATACGACTCATGGATTGAGGCCAGCAATACCGAGATTTCACCTTTACGTTCGATGAGCGCCGGGATGATTTCCGCTTTCTGTTCTGCGCTGAAGGCAAAGGAAAGCGTGACGAGATTGTTGTTGTAATCGTGCAATACGAAGGTATAGCCGTGCGTCACGCCAAACTCGCGGGCCTGCTCGAACAGTTCGGGAAAATGCAGCCCTGAGTCGGCCATGATTTGCTCGTCCCAGGCGAAGGGGGTCAGGCGGTTACGGGCGGTAATCACCACTGGATCAATGTACTGCAACCCCTGCTCTTGATACTTGTTGACCCATTCAGTCGGGTAGTTGGTGACGCCAAAAATACAGGAAATGTCTTTTTTGGATAACACCACATACGCCCACAGGAGCTCGCCCAACTCCCCCAACGCCGCTTCCAGGCGCTTGCCGATGATATTGCTGAGATTGTATTCGTCTTCCATTGACTGCCCGCTCCCTCTATCCGCATGCCGCAGGGTTGACTATAGCACGACGAAAAGCGACAGGTCGGGGGAGTGGTTCACCGGGGGCATACAGCACTCACAAAAAAGGCGCGGCCCCGCGGCCACGCCTTTTCCCATACCGCTCGCCCCGCTACTTGCGTTTGAGCAGCATATACACGCTGATCAGCAGGAACAGCATGCTCGGCAGCAGCGCCCCCAGTACCGGCGGCATGCTGTAAACCATGCTCAGCGGGCCGAAGATCTGATCCAGTACATAGAACAGGAAGCCGAAGCTGATGCCGGTCACCACGCGGATGCCCATCGGCACGCTGCGCAGCGGGCCGAAGATGAACGACAGCGCCATCAGCATCATCACCGCCACCGACAGCGGCGAGAAGATTTTTCGCCACATGTTGAGCTGGTATTTGTTGGATTCCTGGCCGCTCTGCTTCAGGTACTTCACGTAGTTGTGCAGCCCGCTGATGGAGAGCGAATCCGAATCCAGCGCCACCACGCCCAGCTTGTCCGGGGTCAGGTTGGTTTTCCATTCGCCGGTCAGCGTCTGGGTGCCGGTCACCTGTTTCGGGTTGGTCAGATCCGAGGTGTCCACCTGCGAAAGCTGCCACAGGCCGTTCTCGAAGCTGGCGGTGGCGGCATAGCGCACCGTCTCCAGGCGACGCTGATCGTTGAAGTGGTAGATGTTGACGCCGGAGAGTTCTTTATCGCCGGAGACGCGCTCGATGTAGATGAAGTCGTTGCCGTCCTTCGCCCACAGCCCGCTCTTGGTGGAGAGCAGCGAGCCGCCGTACATCTGCTGGGCGCGGTAGTTGCGCGCCATCTGCTCGCCCTGCGGCGCCACCCACTCGCCGATCGCCATGGTCAGCAGCACCAGCGGAATGGCGGTTTTCATCACCGAGCCGGCGATCTGCAGGCGGGTGAAGCCGGAAGCCTGCATCACCACCAGTTCGCTGCGCGTCGCCAGCTGGCCCAGGCCGAGCAGCGCACCGAGCAGCGCCGCCATCGGGAAGAAGATCTCGATGTCTTTCGGCACGCTCAGCAGGGTGTACATGCCGGCGCTCAGCGCGGTGTATTCGCCCTGGCCGACCTTGCGCAGCTGATCGACGAACTTGATGATGCCGGACAGCGACACCAGCATGAACAGCGTCATGATGATGGTGTTGAAAATCGTTTTACCGATATAACGGTCTAATACGCCAAACATCAGGCCGCTCCTCTCAGGCGTGCGCGCAGCTTGC
The DNA here is from genome assembly GCF_903970925.1 of Serratia sp. ME47. Lineage (NCBI taxonomy): Bacteria > Pseudomonadati > Pseudomonadota > Gammaproteobacteria > Enterobacterales > Yersiniaceae > Serratia > Serratia sp. ME47. The sequence goes on from NZ_CAJCKE010000005.1 coordinate 78,817, forward strand.
GCATCGGCACGGTATCCCACAGGTTCAGCGCCAGCGCCAGCGCGAAGTAAACGCCGTTAACCAGCCACAGCCACAGCATCGGATCCAGTTTGCCCTTGCCGGCGTTGGAGCGCAGCGAGGTCTGCAGCAGGAAGAAGATCAGGTACAGCAGGATGGCCGGCAGCATGCTCAGCACGCGCCCCTGACGCGGGTTCACCACGCTGAGCGGCACCACCAGCAGCGCCATCAGCGCCACCGACACCACCAGCGTCAGGCGCCAGTGGAATTCGGCGCGCGCGTCCGGATCGTCGGATTCCCACAGCGTCTGCATCGACATCTGTTCGGATTCGGTGTTGTCCGCCGCCACTGTGCGGTGGCCAATCACCGCCTTGTAATCGGTGAAGTCGGTAATGCGGAAGTCGCGCAGCAGCGCGGTGCCTTCAAAGCGGGTGCCCTTGTCGAGCGTCACTACCTGCGAGCCGTCTTTCTGCTGCACGATGTTGCCGTGCTCGGCCACCACCACCGACGGGCGTTGGTTGCCGTTCGGCCGCAGCTGCGCCAGGAACACGTCGTTGAAGGTGCTGCCCTTCACGTTGCCGATAAACAGCACCGCGTTGCCGTCCTGCGAGGGTTTGAACTGCCCTTCCGCCAGCCCGGCGATGCTCGGGTTGGCCTTGGCTTCGTTCACCACCACGTCCTGATAGCGCGAGGCCCAGGGGCCGGCCCAAAATACGTTCACCGCCGCGATCGCAGAGGTGAGCAGCGCCAGGATCATGGCGGCGATAATCAGGGTGCGTTTGCCCAGCCCGCAGGCGTGCATGACGGTGATTTCGCTCTCGGTATACAACCGCCCAAGCGTCATCAGCAAGCCGAGAAACAGGCTCAAGGGCAGGATGAGCTGCGCCATTTTAGGCACGCCCAACGCGAGCAGAGAGAGTACTAAGTTTGTCGGGATATTGCCGTCCACCGCGTCGCCCAACACCCTGACCAAATTCTGACAAAAGAAGATCAGAAGCAGGATGAACAGGATGGCGATTTGGCTCTTGAGCGTTTCCCGTACCAGATATCTTATGATGATCACGCTTATTACGCCTGTGAAAACTTGTCTTTTTGCAGGAAAATCGATAATTTCATCGTTAATCCGCCATTTATTCTCATCATATGGCAACCTTCACAGCTAAAATAGTATTACAACATCAAGCCGTTTGGGTGTCCTATAGGAACTTGCTTATAGTCGCCAAAACAGAGCAATTTATGCCGTTCAGGTTAACATAATCCGTTAACTCAAATGGCAGGAGATCGTTACGGAGTCGGTTATTCTAGCCGTAGCGTCCGCCTTTGTCTTTAAGATTCAGGAGAGTGCATGGAGTTCAGTGTAAAAAGCGGTAGCCCGGAAAAACAGCGCAGTGCCTGTATTGTAGTCGGCGTTTTCGAACCGCGCCGCCTGTCCCCTATCGCAGAACAACTCGACAAAATCAGTGATGGTTATATCAGCGCATTGCTGCGCCGTGGCGAACTGGAAGGCAAGGTCGGGCAGACGCTGCTACTGCACCATGTGCCCAACATTCTCTCCGAGCGCATCCTGCTGATCGGCTGCGGCAAAGAGCGCGAGCTCGATGAGCGCCAATACAAGCAGGTGATCCAGAAAACCATCAATACCCTCAACGACACCGGCTCGATGGAAGCGGTCTGCTTCCTGACCGAACTGCACGTGAAAGGCCGCAACACCTACTGGAAAGTGCGTCAGGCGGTGGAAACCGCCAAAGAGACGCTCTACACCTTCGATCAGCTGAAAAGCAACAAGGTGGAGCCGCGTCGTCCGCTGCGCAAAATGGTGTTCAACGTGCCGACCCGCCGTGAGCTCACCAGCGGCGAGCGCGCCATCCAGCACGGCCTGGCGGTGGCTTCCGGCATCAAGGCGGCCAAAGATCTCGGCAACATGCCGCCGAACATCTGTAACGCCGGCTACCTGGCCTCGCAGGCCCGCCAACTGGCGGACGCCTTCAGCACTAACATCACCACTCGCGTCATCGGCGAACAGCAGATGAAAGAGCTGGGCATGAACGCCTATCTGGCGGTCGGCGCCGGTTCGCAGAACGAATCATTGATGTCGGTGATGGAATATAAGGGCAACCCAAATCCGGACGCTAAGCCGATCGTGCTGGTAGGCAAAGGGCTGACCTTCGACTCCGGCGGCATCTCGATCAAACCGGCCGACGGCATGGACGAGATGAAATACGACATGTGCGGCGCGGCGACCGTGTACGGCGTGATGCGCGTGGTGGCGGAGCTGAACCTGCCGCTGAACGTGATCGGCGTGCTGGCCGGCTGTGAAAACATGCCGGGCGGCCGGGCGTATCGTCCGGGCGACGTGCTGACCACCATGTCCGGCCAGACCGTCGAGGTGCTGAACACCGACGCCGAAGGCCGTCTGGTGCTGTGCGACACCCTGACCTACGTCGAGCGCTTCGAGCCGGAGCTGGTGATCGACATCGCCACCCTGACCGGCGCCTGCGTGATCGCCTTGGGCCACCACATCACCGGCCTGATGTCGAACCACAACCCGCTGGCGCACGAGCTGCTGGGCGCTTCCGAGCAGGCCGGCGACCGCGCCTGGCGCCTGCCAATGGCCGACGAGTACTACGAGCAGTTGGACTCCAACTTCGCCGACATGGCGAACATCGGTGGCCGCCCTGGCGGCGCCATCACCGCCGCCTGCTTCCTGTCGCGCTTCACCCGCAAGTACACCTGGGCGCACCTGGATATCGCCGGCACCGCCTGGCGCTCCGGTAAAGCCAAGGGCGCGACCGGCCGCCCGGTGGCGCTGCTGTCGCAGTTCCTATTGAACCGCGCAGGCCTGAACGGCGACGATTAAATCTGAGCGGTAATTCAGGTATAATCCCAAGGGGCACAGCATGCTGTGCCCCTACATTTTTTTATCGGCAGCGGTGGATCCTTAATGAAACAGGCGACGTTTTATTTGCTCGACAACGCGGAACCGTCAGGCGCGCTCAGCGCCCATGAGGCCGTGGCCTGCGCCGTTGCCGCCAGCGGCTTCCGTTCCGGCAAGCGGGTGCTGATCGCCTGCGAGAGTCAGGAGCAGGCCCAGCGGCTGGACGAAGCGCTGTGGCAGCGCGAGCCGCATGAATTCGTGCCGCACAACCTGGCCGGCGAAGGGCCGCACTACGGCGCGCCGGTGGAACTGTGCTGGCCCGGCAAGCGCGGCAATGCCCCGCGCGATCTGCTGATCGCCCTGCTGCCGCAGTTTGCCGATTTTGCTACCGCTTTCCATGAAGTGGTAGACTTCGTTCCTTACGAAGACACTCTGAAACAGTTGGCGCGCGACCGTTACAAGGCCTATCGCAGCGTCGGCTTCCATTTGACCACGGCTACGCCGCCAACTCACTGAATACGATAAAGAATGGAAAAGACAAACAGTCAGCTCGACACCGCATACGACCCAAAACAGATCGAACAGAAGCTGTACGATCACTGGGAGAGTCAGGGTTACTTCAAGCCGAACGGCGACACCAGCCAGGAAAGCTTCTGCATCATGATCCCGCCGCCGAACGTCACCGGCAGCCTGCACATGGGCCACGCGTTCCAGCAGACCATCATGGACACCATGATTCGCTATCAGCGCATGCAGGGTAAAAACACCCTGTGGCAGGCGGGCACCGACCACGCCGGCATCGCCACCCAAATGGTGGTGGAGCGCAAGATCGCTGCGGAAGAAGGTAAAACCCGCCACGACTACGGCCGTGACGCGTTCATCGACAAAATCTGGCAGTGGAAGGCGGAATCCGGCGGCACCATCACCCGTCAGATGCGCCGTCTGGGCAACTCCGTGGACTGGGAGCGCGAGCGCTTCACCATGGACGAAGGCCTGTCGAACGCGGTGCGCGAAGTGTTTGTCCGTCTGCACAAAGAAGACCTGATCTACCGCGGCAAGCGCCTGGTGAACTGGGATCCGAAGCTGCGCACCGCCATCTCCGATCTGGAAGTGGAAAACCGCGAATCCAAAGGCTCCATGTGGCACCTGCGCTACCCGCTGGCCGACGGCGCGAAAACCGCCGAGGGCAAAGACTACCTGGTGGTCGCCACCACCCGTCCGGAAACCGTGCTGGGCGATACCGGCGTGGCGGTCAACCCGGAAGATCCGCGCTATAAAGACCTGATCGGCAAAGAGATCATTCTGCCGCTGGTCGGCCGCCGCATCCGCATCGTCGGCGACGAACACGCCGATATGGAAAAAGGCACCGGCTGCGTGAAGATCACCCCGGCGCACGATTTCAACGACTACGAAGTCGGCAAACGCCATGGCCTGCCGATGATCAACATTCTGACTTTCGACGGCGACATCCGTCAGGAAGCGGAAGTGTTCAACACCCTGGGCGAAGTCTGCACCGACTACTGCAACGAGATCCCGGCCGAGTTCCGCGGCCTGGAGCGTTTCGCGGCGCGTAAAGCGGTGGTTGCCGCCTTCGATCAGTTGGGCCTGCTGGACGAGATCAAACCGCACGACCTGACGGTGCCTTACGGCGACCGCGGCGGCGTGGTGATCGAGCCGATGCTGACCGACCAATGGTACGTGCGCACCGCGCCGCTGGCCAAAGTGGCGGTGGAAGCGGTCGAACAGGGCGACATCCAGTTCGTGCCGAAGCAGTACGAAAACATGTACTTCAGCTGGATGCGCGACATCCAGGACTGGTGCATCTCGCGTCAGCTGTGGTGGGGCCACCGCATCCCGGCCTGGTACGACGTGAACGGCAAAGTCTACGTGGGCCGCAGCGAAGAAGAAGTGCGCAGCGAGAACAACCTGGGCGCCGACGTGGTGCTGACCCAGGACGAAGACGTGCTGGACACCTGGTTCTCGTCCGGCCTGTGGACCTTCTCTACCCTGGGCTGGCCGGAGCAGACCGAGGCGCTGAAAACCTTCCACCCGACCAGCGTGATGGTCAGCGGCTTCGACATCATCTTCTTCTGGATCGCGCGCATGATCATGCTGACCATGCACTTCATCAAGGATGAAAACGGCAAGCCGCAGGTGCCGTTCAAGACCGTCTACATGACTGGCCTTATCCGCGACGACGAAGGCCAGAAGATGTCCAAGTCCAAAGGCAACGTGATCGATCCGCTGGACATGGTCGACGGCATCTCGCTGGAAGATCTGCTGGAAAAACGCACCGGCAACATGATGCAGCCGCAGCTGGCGGAGAAAATCCGCAAGCGCACCGAGAAACAGTTCCCGAACGGCATCGAGCCGCACGGCACCGACGCCCTGCGCTTCACCCTGGCGGCGCTGGCCTCGACCGGCCGCGACATCAACTGGGACATGAAGCGCCTGGAAGGCTACCGCAACTTCTGTAACAAGCTGTGGAACGCCAGCCGCTTCGTGCTGATGAACACCGAAGCGCACGACTGCGGCTTCAACGGCGGCGAGAAAGTGCTGTCGCTGGCGGATCGCTGGATCCTGGCCGAATTCAACCGCACGGTGAAAGCCTACCGCGAAGCGCTGGACACCTACCGCTTCGATCTGGCGGCCAACATCCTGTACGAATTCACCTGGAACCAGTTCTGCGACTGGTATCTGGAGCTGACCAAGCCGGTGGTGAGCAACGGCAGCGAAGCGGAACAGCGCGGCACCCGCCACACGCTGATCACCGTGCTGGAAGCGCTGCTGCGCCTGGCGCACCCGATCATTCCGTTCATCACCGAAACCATCTGGCAGCGCGTGAAGCCGCTGACCGGCACGACCGCAGACACCATCATGCTGCAGCCGTTCCCGGCCTACGACGCCGCGCTGGAAGACGAGCAGGCGCTGAACGATCTGGAGTGGATCAAGCAAACCATCATCGCCGTGCGCAACATCCGCGCCGAGATGAACATCGCGCCAAGCAAAGCGCTCGACGTGCTGCTGCGCAACTGCAGCGCCGACGCCCAGCGCCGCGTGCAGGAGAACCAGAGCTTTATCGCCCGTCTGGCGCGCCTGGAATCCATCGCGCTGCTGCCGGCCGGTGAGAAAGGCCCGGTCTCCGTCACCAAGCTGGTGGACGGCGCCGAGCTGCTGATCCCGATGGCCGGTTTCATCGACAAGGACGCCGAGATCGCGCGTCTGGCGAAAGAGATGGGCAAACTGGATGCGGAAATCGCCGCGATCGAAGGGAAGCTGGCGAACGAAGGCTTCGTGGCGCGCGCGCCGGAAGCGGTGGTCGCCAAAGAACGCGATCGCCTGGCGGCCTGCAAAGAAGGCAAAGTGAAGCTGCAGGAACAGCAGGCGACCATCGCCGCGCTGTAATCCGCCGGCTCACGCCAACGCCTGAAAAACAGCGGGGTCTTCCCCGCTGTTTTTTTATCGCCGTTGCATCCGGGCCGGGTTAGATGTTATTACAAGATATTACTGCTGCAGGGACGCCGCCGGGAAATAACCCCCGGCGCGTTTCGTGCTGCGATAAAAACGAAAAACGAACGTGGTCTCTTTCAATGGCGAGTGTAAACATGACAACAGCAACCCCGGCGCGCCTGCTGGTGCGCCCCATCACGGCGGAAGACAATGCCGCCATTGCTCACGTCATTCGCGAAGTCTCCGCCGAGCACGGCCTGACGGCGGATAAAGGCTATACCGTCTCCGATCCCAATCTGGACGCCCTGTATCAGCTCTACAGCCTGCCGCGCAGCGCTTACTGGGTGATCGAGGTGGACGGCCAGGTCGCCGGCGGCGGCGGCATCGCGCCGCTGCAGGGCGGCGCAGACGATATTTGCGAATTGCAGAAGATGTATTTCCTGCCGGTATTGCGCGGCAAGGGATTGGCGAAACGCCTGGCGCTGCAGGCGCTGGATTTCGCCCGCCGGCACGGCTTCCGCTGTTGTTACCTCGAGACCACCGCCAGCCTGACGCAGGCCGTCGCGCTGTACGAACACCTGGGCTTTGAACACATCGACCACGCGATGGGCGCCACCGGCCACGTCGATTGCGAAGTCACCATGCTGAAAACGCTGTAACCGTCCCGCCTCTCCATCAGGGCGCAGCTTGCTGCGCCATTTTATTAATATCGCAATCAATCAGTAAAACTCGCTATAACGCCGTTTTTCAAGCAGATAAACTGACGTTAAAAACCGCGATGTAAATTTAATGTGAAGTTCGTTAATGAATTAACGATCGCAAATTGACCGCTTGCGCCCCCGCGCTACTCTGCCAGTATCCCAATCGCGCACGGAGAGCTGTCATGTCGGAACATACCTTTGATTACATCATCGTCGGCGCCGGTTCCGCCGGCTGCGTGCTGGCGGCGCAGCTGATCCGCCGCACCCAGGCGCGGGTGCTGCTGCTGGAAGCCGGCGGCGACGACAATAACCTGTTTATCAAGATGCCGGCCGGCGTGGCCAAGATCATCGCCAAAAAGAGCTGGCCCTACGAAACGGAACCGGAACCGCACGCCAATAACCGCCGCATGCAGATCGCGCAGGGCAAAGTGCTGGGCGGCAGCAGCTCGGTCAACGGCATGATCTACCTGCGCGGCCAGCCGCAAGATTACGACGACTGGGCCGAGCGCTATGGCTGCGCCGGCTGGAGCTACCGGGAGGTGCTGCCCTACTTCAAACGCGCCGAGGCCAACGAAAGCCTGTCCGACGACTACCACGGCGCCGACGGGCTGCTGCCGGTCAGCGAAAACCGCTATCGCCATCCGCTGAGCATGGCGTTTATCCGCGCCGGCCAGGAGTTGAACCTGCCCTATCGCAACGACTTCAACGGCGACAGCCAGCACGGCGTCGGTTTCTACCAAACCACCACCCGCAACGGCGAACGCGCCAGCACCGCCCGCACCTACCTGAAGGCGGTGCGCGACGAACGGCGGCTGGTGGTGAAACTGAACGCCCTGGCGCACCGGCTGACCTTCGAGGGCAACGTCGCCACCGGTGTGGTTTACAGCCAGAACGGCGGCGCGGAAGTGACCGCGCGCGCCACCAAAGAAGTGATCGTCAGCGCCGGCGCGGTCGGTTCGCCGAAGCTGCTGATGTTGTCCGGCATCGGCCCGCGCGACCACCTGCAGCAGCTGGGCATCGAGGTGCGGGCGGATCTGCCGGTGGGTAAAAACTTCCACGACCACCTGCACATGTCGATCAACGTCAGCACCCGCGAGCCGATCAGCCTGTTCGGCGCCGATCGCGGCCTGCAGGCGCTGAGCCACGGTGCGCAGTGGCTGGCGTTTCGCAGCGGCGTGCTTTCGTCCAACGTGCTGGAAGGCGCCGCCTTCACCGACAGCCGGGGCGATGGCCGCACGGACGTACAGATCCACTTCCTGCCGATGCTCGACAGCTGGGACGACGTGCCCGGCGAGCCGCTGCCGAACATTCACGGCTTCACGCTCAAGGTCGGCTACCTGCAGCCGAAGGCGCGCGGCGAAGTGCTGCTGCGCAGCAGCAACCCGCGCGATCCGGTCAAGCTGCACGCCAACTACCTCGGCCACCCGGACGATCTGGCCGGCAGCGTGCGCGCGGTGAAGTTCGGTCTGGATTTCCTGCAAACCGCGGCGCTGAAGCCGCTGATCAAGGATCTGCTGATGCCGCAGCCGGAGTGGACGCGCGACGACGCACAGCTGGAAGCCTTCGTGCGCAACTTCTGCAAGACGGTGTATCACCCGGTGGGCAGCTGCCGCATGGGGCCGTCGCCGCAGGACGCGGTGACCGATCCGCAGCTGCGGGTGCACGGTTTTGAACGGCTGCGGGTGATCGACGGCTCAGTGATGCCGCAGCTCACCAGCGGCAATACCAATGCGCCGACCATTATGCTGGCGGAAAAGGCGGTGGATTTATTGCTGGGCGCGCCGCAGTAAGGACGCGCCTCAACGTCAGGCGGCGACGGGCACGCCGCTGTGAAAACGCAGCTCGCTGTCCGGCGACAGGATCAGTTCAGCCTCGAGGCGGCCGAAATGCGCCACCCGTTCGCTGATGTCGCCGCCGGCGATCTGTTCCGCCAGCGTCAGGTAGTCCTGATAGTGGCGCGCTTCGGATCGCAGCAGCGAGACGTAAAAGCGGTTCAGCTCATCGTCCAGGTGCGGCGCCAGTTTGGCGAAGCGTTCGCAGGATCGCGCTTCGATGTAGGCGCCGCAGATCAGTTTGTCGATCAGCGTCGCCGGATCGTGAGTGCGGATCTCGCGGATCATCCCCTTGGCGTAGCGGCTGGCGGTGATCTTGCGATACGGGATCCCGCGCGCCTGCATGATCTCCAGCACCTGCGAGAAATGATGCAGCTCTTCCTTGATCAGCAGCACCATGCGATCCGCCAGATCCTGGCCGTAGGCCGAGCCGTTTTTCGGCAGGATCTTGCGGGTGAACTGGCCCTGGCGGAACAATGTGTCGGGCGCGCCCTGCGCTTCGTGCAGAAACGCCTCGTAGGGCCGCAGCAGCGCCAACAGCGCGTCGCCGCTCTCTTTGTCCGCCACGTAGCGGCGGATCAGCCACATGCCGGTCTGCGCGGCTTTCAGCTCACACACCAGGTGGTCGGTCAGCAACAGCTGCAGGTTTTCCGGACGGCGCGCGGCGTCGATCCAGGCGTCGGGAGTTTCACAGTGCAGGAAGCTTAAAATCGGGGCTAGCAGGGATTGGTATGTCATGGCGTCATTGCCCTATGTATTTCAAGTTGCAGCCAGGCGGCCAGCTCACTCATCCCCAGGAGCTTACTCAGGTAAGTGACTGGGGTGAGAGAGTGCAGCCAACAACGCTGCAGCTTGAAAGACGACGGGGATATCAGGGGCCGGCGAGAGCCGGCCCACAGGCATTAATCGGAAAGGAATTAGTGGCGTTTGCCGTCGTCGTCTTCGTCGATGTAGTCGCCGTCTTCGTCATCCTCACCGTCTTCACCGTTCGGATCTTCAAAGTAGGTGCCCCAGCCGTCGTAGTTGACGCCGCAGCGCTCCGCCAGCGCCACCAGCTGCTCGACCTGAGCGTCGATCAGCTCGGCGTTCAGGCCGACTTCGCTGATCACGTCGCAGCACATCACCATCGAACCGTCTTCCACTTCCAGCTCTTCGGCGTCGGTCACTTCGTAGCCCAGCTTGAAGGCTTCAACGGCGGCCTGCTCCAGAACCTCAAATTTCTCGGCGGACAGATGGTGCTCGATGGTGTAGAGCGCGTCCGGATCGCTGCCGTCTTCCAGCAGCTCTTCGATGATCAGGCGGGTCTCTTCACGTTGTTCTTCCAGCAATTCGCGGTTTGCCATGCCTATATCCTCAAGTCAAATGGCCTTCATTCCTTCTATTTTCACACACCGCCGACATTGCTTCCACGATAAACGTGAAAGATTTCCTCACCGGGGTTGAAATTGAATATTCATACATATAAAGTGAATTTTAATTCAATTAAGCAATCAGGGAATCGGACTATGAGCACCGGCAATGCGTTCTACCAACGTCACTTTCTGAGGTTAATGGATTTCACCCCCGCCGAGCTGCAGGCGCTGCTGCGGCTTTCGGCCGATCTGAAGCAGGCCAAGAAGCAGGGGCGGGAACAGCGCCGGCTGCAGGGCAAAAACATTGCGCTCATCTTCGAAAAAGACTCGACCCGCACGCGATGCTCTTTCGAAGTTGCCGCATTCGATCAGGGCGCGCAGGTCACGTACCTCGGCCCGAGCGGCAGCCAGATCGGCCATAAAGAGTCGATGAAAGACACCGCCCGGGTGCTGGGCCGCCTGTACGACGGTATTCAGTACCGCGGCTACGGCCAGGCGCTGGTGGAAACCCTGGCGGAACACGCCGGCGTGCCGGTGTGGAACGGCCTGACCGACGAGTTCCACCCTACCCAATTGCTGGCGGATCTGCTCACCGTGCAGGAACACCTGCCGGGCAAGGCGCTGAACGAAGTGAAGCTGGCGTACGTCGGCGACGCGCGCAACAACATGGGCAACACGCTGCTGGAAGCCGCCGCGCTGGCGGGCATGGATCTGCGGCTGGTGGCGCCGAAGGCCTGTTGGCCGCAGCCGGAACTGGTGGCCGAATGCCAGGCGCTGGCGCAGCAAACCGGCGCGAAACTCACCCTGACCGAAGACATCGTCGAAGGGGTGCAAGACGCCGATTTCCTCTACACCGACGTGTGGGTGTCGATGGGCGAACCGAAGGAGACCTGGCAGGAGCGTATCGCGCTGCTGCGGCCGTATCAGGTCAACATGGCGATGCTGAAACTGACCGGCAACCCGAACGTGAAGTTCCTGCACTGCCTGCCGGCGTTCCATGACGACCAAACCACGCTCGGCAAGCAGATGGCGCAGCAGTACGACCTGCACGGCGGCATGGAAGTGACCGACGAGGTGTTCGAGTCGGCGCACAGCGTGGTGTTCGATCAGGCGGAAAACCGGCTGCACACCATCAAAGCGGTGCTGGTCGCCACGCTGAGCGAAACCCTCTGACAATCCCCCCCCCCTCCGCCCTGGCGCCCCCGGCCAGGGCGGCTAATATATTCCAGGAATATCAAATAGCGCATTGGCCTTTGCCCGCCGCGGACAAAGGTTCTACCGTGACAGGCCGACGGCGCCCGCGCCGTAAAAACCAACGATAACAAACCGTTCTCAGCGCCGCCTTGCGGCGCCTTCAGGGGATACACATCGATGAAAGCCAAACTCTTGCCGCTGTTCCTGCTCGCCGCCCTGCCCGCCGCCGCGTTAGCCGCCACGCCGCCGAATACGCTGGTGGTGGTGCAATCGCTGGATGACATCATCAGCCTCGATCCGGCGGAAGCCAACGAACTCTCCAGCATCCAGACGGTGCCCAGCCTGTACCAGCGCTTGGTGCAGGCGGATCGCGACGATCCGGCCAAGGTGGCGCCGGTGCTGGCGGAAAGCTGGCAGAGCGATGCGGCGGCCAAAACGCTGACGGTAAAACTGCGGCCGCAGGCGTCGTTCGCCTCCGGCAACCCGCTGACCGCCGACGACGTGATCTTCTCCTACAGCCGCGCGGTGAAAATGAACAAGTCGCCGGCGTTCATCCTCAACGTGCTCGGCTGGCAGCCGGACAACATCGACGCGCAGCTGAAGGAGATCGACGACCATACCGTGCAGCTGCGCTGGACGGCGGACGTCAGCCCGGCGGTGGCGCTGAATATCCTCTCGACGCCGATCGCCTCGATCGTCGACAGCAAAGCGGCGCTGGCCAACGTCAAAGACGGCGACTTCGGCAACGCCTGGCTGAAAATGCACTCCGCCGGCAGCGGCCCGTTCAAGATGCGCGTCTATCAGCCGCATCAGGCGATCGTGCTGGACGCCAACCCCACGACGCCGGGCGACAAGCCGCAGCTGAAAAACATCATCATCAAGAACGTGCCGGATCCGGCCACCCGCCGCCTGCTGGTCCAGCAGGGCGACGCCGATATCGCCCGCGAACTGGGCGCCGACCAGACCGACACGCTGAAGAACCAGCCGGGGGTTAAGGTGCTGGAGATCCCGTCCGCCGAGCAAAACTACCTGGTATTCAACACCGGCAACGGCGCCAATCCGCTGCTGAACAACCCGGCCTTCTGGGAGGCGGCGCGCTATCTGGTGGATTATCAGGGCATCACGAAGGATCTGCTGAAGGGACAATACTTCGTGCACCAGAGCTTCCTGCCGGTCGGGCTGCCGGGCGCGCTGGAGACCAACCCGTTCCGCTACGATCCGGCCAAGGCGAAAGCCATCCTGGCCAAGGCGGGCATCACCCACGCCGCCTTTACGCTGGACGTAGAGAACAAGCCGCCGTTCATCACCATCGCGCAGGCGCTGCAGGGCAGCTTCGCCGCCGCCGGCGTGAAGGTCGAGCTGCTGCCGGCCGCGGGCAGCCAGGTTTACTCCCGCGTGCGCGCCAGGCAGCATCAGGCGGCAATCCGCCTGTGGATCCCGGATTACTTCGACGCTCACTCCAACGCCAGCGCCTTTGCCTACAACGACGGCAAGAGCAGCACGGTGGCCGGGCTGAACGGCTGGCAGATCCCGCAGTTGAATAAGCAGACGCTGGCGGCGCTGGCCGAAGCCGATCCGGCCAAGCGCCGCGCGCTGTACACCGCCATGCAGCAGGAGCTGCAGCGCAGTTCGCCGTACGTATTTATCGATCAGGCCAAAACCGAAGTGGTGCTGCGCGACAACGTCAAAGGCTACCAGCAGGGGCTGAACGCCGACATGGTCTACTACGATCGCGTCAGCAAATAGCCCGCAGGCGGCCATCGCCGGCCAATCGATTGCGGGGCGGCAAAAAACGGCGTTTTAACGCTTGCAGTGGCGAAAAGCGCGAGTATAATGCGCCACAATTTGCCAGGAGAAAGCATGAAAAACGACGTTTGTTTTGTTAGCCGCAATCGACAAAACCGACTGCCTATCGGCGGCCAGCTGCCGTTGTTTCTCCTGTTGCTAAACCGATCGTTTCAAGCCCCTCATTGAGGGGCTTTTTTTTGCCTTAAAAAGTCCCGCGCCACGGGCACGCGTCGAGGAGGAGTGAAAAATGGCCAACCCGCTGTATCACAAACACATCATCTCTATTAACGATCTCAGCCGCGAGGATCTGGAGCTGGTGCTGCGCACCGCCGCCGGTCTGAAAGCCAACCCGCAGCCGGAGTTGTTGAAACACAAGGTGATCGCCAGCTGCTTCTTTGAAGCCTCGACCCGTACCCGCCTGTCGTTCGAAACCTCGATGCACCGCCTCGGCGCCTCGGTGGTCGGTTTCGCCGACGGCAGCAACACCTCGCTTGGCAAGAAAGGCGAAACCCTGGCCGACACCATCTCGGTGATCAGCACCTACGTGGACGCCATCGTGATGCGCCATCCACAGGAAGGCGCGGCGCGCATGGCCTCGGAGTTCTCCGGCAACGTGCCGGTGCTCAACGCCGGCGACGGCGCCAACCAGCACCCGACCCAGACCCTGCTGGATCTGTTCACCATCCAGGAAACCCAGGGGCGCCTGAGCAACCTCAGCATCGCTATGGTCGGCGATCTAAAGTACGGCCGCACCGTGCACTCGCTCACCCAGGCGCTGGCCAAATTCGAAGGCAACCGTTTCTACTTCATCGCCCCGGACGCGCTGGCGATGCCGGCCTACATCCTGAAAATGCTGGAAGAGAAAGGCATCGAGTACAGCCTGCACGGCAGCATTGAAGAAGTGGTGCCGGAGCTGGATATTCTCTACATGACCCGGGTGCAGAAAGAGCGCCTCGATCCGTCCGAGTACGCCAACGTGAAGGCGCAGTTCGTGCTGCGCGCCGCAGATCTGGCCGGCGCGCGCGCCAACCTCAAGGTGCTGCACCCGCTGCCGCGCATCGACGAGATCGCCACCGACGTGGATAAAACGCCGCACGCTTACTACTTCCAGCAGGCGGGCAACGGCATCTTCGCCCGTCAGGCGCTGCTGGCGCTGGTGCTCAACGCAGATTTGGCTCTTTAAGGGGGAACCGCCATGACTCACGACAACAAACTGCAGGTCGAAGCGATCAAATGCGGCACGGTGATCGACCACATTCCGGCGCAGATTGGTTTCAAGCTGCTGACGCTGTTCAAGCTGACCGCCACCGACCAGCGCATCACCATCGGCCTGAACCTGCCCTCCAACGAGCTGGGCCGCAAGGATCTGATCAAGATAGAGAACACCTTCCTGACCGAGCAGCAGGCCAACCAGTTGGCGATGTACGCGCCGAAGGCCACGGTAAACCGCATCGACAACTATGAAGTGGTGCGCAAGCTGACCCTCAGCCTGCCGGACCACATCGACGGCGTGCTGACCTGCCCGAACGGCAACTGCATCAGCCGCAGCGAGCCGGTGGCGTCGAGCTTCAGCGTCAAATCGCGCGACGGTGAAGTACACCTGAAGTGCCGCTACTGCGAAAAAGAGTTCGAGCATCAGGTGGTGCTGCAGGCGGACTAATCCCGGCATGGGCGCCGGGAGATGGCGCTGTTATTCTCCCGGTGACGCCCTATAATGGGTCCTCTGAAAATCACTCTACCCACGTTGCTACCCACCGAATTTTACGCTGCGGCCGACCGCGCGGCGGCGTGAAAGACAACGGGTTTATCAGGAGAAAACATGTCACGTAACATCAGCACTGAACTCGCCCCGGCAGCCATTGGTCCTTACGTGCAGGGCGTTGATCTGGGCAGCATGATCATCACTTCCGGCCAGATCCCGGTCGATCCGAAAACCGGCGCCGTCGCCGACGACGTCGCCGCTCAAGCGCGCCAGTCGCTGGAAAACGTCAAAGCGATCGTCGAAGCCGCCGGCCTGACCGTTGCCGACATCGTGAAAACCACCGTGTTCGTGAAAGACCTGAACGACTTCGCCACCGTCAACGCCGCGTACGAAGCCTTCTTCACCGAGCACAGCGCGCCGTTCCCGGCCCGTTCCTGCGTGGAAGTGGCGCGTCTGCCGAAAGACGTGAAGATCGAAATCGAAGCCATCGCCGTGCGTCGTTAATCGACGGTCACGCGCATCACGGCCAGTGCAGACTGGCCGTTTTTATTTCTGCTCTGCCCCGACAGCCTGCCGTCCCTGCGCCTTTAGCGCTCACCGCCGCCGCCTTTTCGCCCTATATTAAGGCGTCGTCACGCCAGACCTGCACCGCGAACGGGCGTTTTTCGCCGCGGCAGCCTCGCTCTGCGCCATTTTCGCCCGTTATCGCCTTGGCACGTTTTATGCTCGATTGATTGACAGCCTGCAATGTCGACGAGGTGACGATGCTGAATATCAATCTTTCCGCTTCACCGTTTTTTGATGAGATGCTTCTGGCTGAGGGAAAACACCGTGGCCACTACGACGCCTACTGGCAATGGCTGCAGCAGGCCGATCACCAGGCCGTGCAACGCAAGCGGGAAGAGGCTGCGCTGCTGTTTCACCGGGTGGGCATCACCTTCAACGTCTACGGCGACGATGACGGCGCCGAGCGGTTGATCCCGTTCGACAGCGTGCCGCGCATTATTCCGGCCGCCGAATGGGCGATGCTCGATCGCGGCATTCGCCAGCGCGTACAGGCGCTCAATGCCTTCCTGCATGACATTTACCACCAGCAGCATATTCTGAAGGCCGGCCTCATTCCGGCGGAGCAGGTGCTGGCCAACGATCAGTATCAACCCTGTATGCAAGGCGTTGATCTGCATCGCGATATCTATGCGCATATCGTCGGCGTGGACATGGTCCGCAACAGCGACGGCCAATACTACGTGCTGGAAGATAACTTGCGCACCCCGTCCGGCGTCTCTTACATGCTGGAAAACCGCAAAATGATGATGCGTCTCTATCCGGAACTGTTCGCCCGGCAACGCATCGCGCCGGTGGAGCGCTACCCGTCGCACCTGCTGCAAACGCTGCGCGAAAGCTCGCCCATCAACGATCCCACCGTGGTGGTGCTGACGCCGGGCCGCTTCAACAGCGCCTATTTTGAGCACAGTTTCCTGGCGCAGCAGATGGGGGTGGAGCTGGTCGAAAGCGCCGATCTGTTCGTCAAGGACGGCGCGGTCTTCATGCGCACCACCGCCGGGCCGTGCAAAGTGGACGTGATCTATCGTCGGGTGGACGACGCCTTCCTCGATCCGCTGGCGTTTCGGCCGGACTCGATGCTCGGCGTACCGGGGCTGCTGTCGGTGTATCGCGCCGGCAATGTGGTGCTGGCCAACGCCATCGGCACCGGCGTGGCCGACGACAAATCGATCTACCCCTACGTGCCGGATATGGTGCGCTTCTACCTGCAAGAGGAACCGATCCTCAACAACGTGCCAACCTGGCAGTGCCGACATAAAAACGAACTGTCGTATGTGCTGGCCAACCTCGAACAGATGGTCGTGAAAGAGGTGCACGGCGCCGGCGGCTACGGCATGTTGATCGGCCCCACGGCGAGCAAGGACGAGCTCGCCCGCTTCCGCGCTCTGCTGCTGTCTCGCCCGCAGAATTACATTGCGCAAAACACGCTGGCGCTGTCCACCTGCCCGACCTTCGTCAACGATGGTCTGGCGCCGCGGCATATCGATCTGCGGCCGTTCGCCCTCAGCGGCGCGGAGATCCGCCTGGTACCCGGCGGCCTGACCCGGGTGGCGTTGGCGGAAGGTTCGCTGGTGGTGAACTCGTCGCAGGGCGGCGGCACCAAGGACACCTGGGTATTGGAGGACGACCTATGCTGAGCCGCACCGCCAGTGAACTCTATTGGATGGCCCGCTATCTGGAGCGGGCGGAAAGCATCGCCCGGGTGCTGGACGTCACCAACAAGCTGTCGATGATGCCGATCCGCGACGGCGGCGATCAGGATCTGCAGGTGCCGCTCAACCTGACCGGCACCGGCCAGCTGTATGCCGCCGCCTACCCGGAACTGACGATGCCCAATCTGGTCAGTTTCTTCGCGCTCGACAACCGTAACCACAGCAGCATCTTCAGCTGCCTGCAAATGGGCTGGAACAACGCCCACGCGGTGCGCGGCAGCCTGTCATCCGAAGTCTGGGAGTGCATCAACGCCACCTGGATAGAGATGAAACTGATCCGCCGCCAGGGCATCGGCTCGGTGGGCGCCGATGCCTTCTTCGACTGGGTGAAGGAGCGCGCCCATCTGTTTCGCGGCGCCATGTTCGGCACGCTGCTGCGCAGCGACGCCATGCGCTTTATCCGTCTCGGCACCCTGCTGGAGCGGGCCGACGGCACCGCCCGTCTGCTGGAGGTGAAGAACACGCTGATGGACATCGACGGCGACCCGGTGCGCGAATATTACCGCATGGACACGCTGCTGCGGGCGGTGAGCGCGCGCGAAGCCTACCACAGCATCTACAAGCAGCCGTTGAGCCGCGAGACCATCGCCGAACTGATGATTCTGCGCAATGAAATCCCGCGTTCACTGCTGGCCTGCGTCGGCGACATGGTGCAGCAATTGGAACTGATCGGCGGCGGCGCCAACCAACCGCGACGTCTGGCGCACACCCTGCATGCCGAGCTGCGCTTCAGCAGCATGAAGGACCTGAACAAGATCGGCCTGGGCGAGTGGTTGAGCGCCTTTCTCGGCCAGGTGAACGGCATCGCCGAAAGCATCCATCACACTTATCTGGAGGCGCAATGAAACTGAATATTGAGCACAACACCCATTATCGCTACGCCCAGCCGGTGCAGCGCAGCACCCAATATCTGCGGTTGACGCCGCAGGATTCGCCGCATCAGCGCATCCTCTCCTGGCAACTGTCGTTGCCGGATGACGCGGTGCGCACCACCGACGCCTTCGGCAACGTACTGCACGTGCTGACGCTTGATGAACCGCATCAGGCCATCACCATTCGGGTGCTCGGGGAAGTGGAGATTGAAGACGGCGTCGAAGATCGGGCGCTCGGGCACCTGTCGCCGCTGGTATTTCTGCGCCATAGCCCGCTGACCCAACCCGATGACGCCATTCAGGCCTTCGCCCTGCGTTATCATCAACCGCAGGCGGTGCTGAGCGGCCTGGAACATCTGATGGGCGAACTGCTGCTGAAAATGCCTTACAGCCCTGGCTCCACGCGCGTGACCGACAGCGCCGCCGAGGCTTTCGCCGCCGGCAGCGGCGTGTGTCAGGATCATACGCATGTCTTCCTGAGCTGCTGCCGCAGCCTGAACATCCCGGCGCGCTACGTCAGCGGCTACCTGTACAGCGAAGACTCGACCCATGTCGCCACCCATGCCTGGGCGGAAGTGTGGGTGGAGGAACGCTGGCACAGCTTCGACGTGACCAACAATACGCGCATGCCGAATCAGCACCTTAAGCTGGCGGTCGGCATCGATTATCTGGACGCCTGCCCGGTGCGCGGCATGCGATTGGGCGGCGGCTGCGAAGACATGAGCGCCATCGCCGCCGTACAAATGATGCCAACCGGCCAGTAGCCGCTTGCCGATGGAAAACGTTTCGGGCACGCTGCGCGTTGGCGGCGTGCCGGTCTTGTTTTGAGGGATTGTAGTATGACCTACTGTGTGGCCATGCGTTTGTCGTCCGGGCTGGTCTTTGCGTCCGATTCGCGCACCAACGCCGGGGTGGACCATATTTCCACCTTCCGCAAACTGCACGTGTTCCAACAGGACGGCGATCGCACGCTGGTGCTGCAAAGCGCCGGCAACCTGGCGACCACCCAGAGCATCATCAGTTTGCTGTTGCACCGCAGCAAGGACGCCGAACGCCCCAACCTGCTCAACGCTCCCAGCCTCTACGACGCCGCCACGCTGGTGGGGGAAACGGTGCGCGAGGTGATCCAGCGCGACAGCGAGGCGCAGCAAAGCGGCAGCACCACCGATTTCAGCTGCAACCTGCTGCTCGGCGGCCAAATTAGCGGGGAAGAGATGCGGCTGTTCCATATCTACCCGCAAGGCAACTTTATCGAAGCCACCCGCGACACGCCCTATTTTCAGATAGGCGAAAGCAAATACGGCAAACCGATCATCGACCGGGTGCTGCACTACGACACGCCGCTGGAACAAGCGATGCAATGCGCGCTGATTTCACTGGATTCGACCCTGCGCAGCAACCTGTCCGTCGGGCTGCCGCTCGACGTGATGATCTACCCGCGCGACAGCTTCAGCCATGCCCGGCAATACCGCATTACCGAAGACCATCCGTACTTCAGCGCCATCCGTAAAGGCTGGGGCGAAGGGCTGGTCAGCATTTTTACCCAGTTGCCGCCGCTGCAGCTGTAGGGATCCGGGCTCACACGAGCCCGTCCGCCTCATTGCACCTGCAACCCCCGCAGCAACGCCTCCAGCGGGTACACCGCCGCAAT
Source organism: Serratia sp. ME47 (assembly GCF_903970925.1). Lineage (NCBI taxonomy): Bacteria > Pseudomonadati > Pseudomonadota > Gammaproteobacteria > Enterobacterales > Yersiniaceae > Serratia > Serratia sp. ME47. The sequence continues at coordinate 98,507 of NZ_CAJCKE010000005.1, forward strand.
CACCACTTCGTCTCGCGTCTGCGCCGCCGCATCCAGCCGGCGCTGCGCTTGTTCTGCCTCGGTTCGGCTCAGCGGTTTATCCTGCTGATACCGCTCCAGCAGCGTTAACCCCAATGCGGCCAGGGCATCGACGTCCTGCGCCACCGGCGCCAGCTCCCGCAGCGTGCGGTTGCCCGCGATCGCCGTCTGCAGCGCCGCGCCGTTCGCCTGCCAGCGCTGCAGCCGTTCGCGCAGCGCCTGCGCCGCCGCCTTATCGCGCTTATCCTTCAGCAGAGCCGCGACCTGCGCATGCATGTCGCGCACCGCCTCGCTCTCCGGCGGCAGCGCATCGGCAAAGCGGTTCAGCGGTTCGAACTGGTGATAGTTGCCGGCCTGGAACTTCAGGTGCTGGCGGGTGTAATACTGCGCCGGTTCCACCGCCTCGGCCAGGATCTGCAGCGGCATGATCTGCACGCTGTTGCTCAGCCGGGTGAATTCGCGCGCCGTTTCCGCGTGCTGCTGCAGGCCGACCGACACCACCGACCAGGCGTCGATCGCCGCCAGCCGCCGGTACATGTTGCTTTCGTCGGTGACGTCCTGCGCCGACCACAGCCGCTCCGCTACCGCAAAGGCGCGCGGCCACAGCTTGAGATCGATCAGCGGCGCACGCACGTTTTCCGCCCACAGCGCCGCTTCCCCGCCGAGGATCTTGGCCTGCCCCTTCTCATCCGGCACCACCGGCATCTTGCCCGCCGGCGCCGCCGCCAGTTTCTCGCCCTGGGTGGGGTAACGCACGTTGCCGACCAGCGTATAGCCGCTGAGCTTGTCCTGTTGCAGCGTAAACACCGGCCGCGTGTCGCCCATCCAGGTATCGACGCGGAACGTCACCTGCTGCGGCGTGCGCCAGACGATATCGTGCACCGCGCGGCGCGATTTGCCGTTGAAATCGATAAAGCCGCGCCAGCCCTGCTTGCCCTCGATTAACGTGAAACTGCCCTCCACCGCGCTGCCCTTCAGGCGCGGCATGCTGAAACGCCAGCTTTGCGCCTGCTCGCCGGGTTGCACCGCCGTTTCGACCCCCAGCGGCTGCGGCAGAATTTCATTGCGGTAGTGATAGGCGGTGCTTTGCGGCTGATCGAGATAGAAACCGGTGGAGAGAATGCCCTGATAGCCATCCTGCGCGCTGGCACCCAGCGAGTCTTGCCCCTGCCAGGACTGAATGACGATCGAACGCGGCAGCGACGGATGATAGATCTCGTCCCAGCCGACCATCTGCCGCTGGTGCTTCTCGAGGACTTTTTCCAGCTTCTGGTTGAAGTAGGCCTGCAGCGCATGGGTATCCGCCAGCCCGTTCTGCTGCATAAACGCCTGAATCGACGGCGACGCTCGCCACTGGCTGGCGTCCACTTCGTCGCCGCCGATGTGCAGATAAGGATCGGGGAAAATCGCCGCCAGCTCGCCGACGATCGTATCGACAAACTGATACACCTCGTCGCGGGTCGGATCGAGCGTCGGCTTATGCACGCCCCACTCGCGCTCCATGCGATACGGCCCCGGCGCGCTCATCAGGTCGGGATAGGCCACCGCGATGCTGGAGGCGTGCCCCGGCATGTCGATCTCCGGCACCACGCGAATGCCGCGCGCCGTGGCGTAAGCCACCACCTGCCGCATTTGCTCACGGGTGTAGAACTGGCCGTCGCTGGCCTGCTGCTGCAATTTGGGGTAATGCTCGGAGGCAAAGCGCCAGCCCTGATCGTCAGTCAGGTGCCAGTGGAATACGTTGAGCTTGGCCGCCGCCATGCCGTCGAGCTGGCGCAGAATGTCCGGCAGCGGCAGGAAATGGCGCGCCGAATCCAGCAGCACGCCGCGCCACGGAAAACGCGGCACGTCGCGAATATCCACCAATGGCAGGAAAGTGTTTTGCCCATCGGTCTGCAGCAGCTGCAGCAGGGTCTCCATGCCGCGCAGCGCGCCGAAGCGGGTGTTGGCGGTCAGCGTGGCGCCCTGCGGCGTGACCGCCAGCCGGTAACTCTCATCGCTGCCCGGCAGCGGCTGCGCCGCCACCCGATCCTTGATCACCACCTTGATCGCCGCGCCGTTTGCTTCTTCCCTCGGCGCCAGCGTCCAGCCGGTCTGCAGTTCGATGCGCTGGCGCCAGCGCGGCAGCGCGTCACCCAAATCATCGCCCTGGAGGCTTAACGACAGCCGGTGATCCAAAATCAGTTTGCCCGCCGGTTGCGTCACTTCCACCTGCTGCGGCCAGGGCATCAGCGGCAAATCACCCGCCGGCTGCGCCAGCGCGCCGCAAGAAAACCATAACGATGAAGCCAGTAGCGTATAACGGAAAGGTCTGTGCATCGGAAATTCCTCAGAGGAAAAAAACAAAATATCCCCAATGAATTTCAAACCACCGCTAGGCGATAAACAACAACGCGGTGGCTTGAAAGGCGCAGGGGAAAACAGCCAACGCTGTAGATAAAGACTCAGCACAGAACAGATGTCCAACCGTTGCGGTGAAAAAGCGGACGGGATCACAGTTGCCCCCTCCCGGCCGGAGGGGGCGAACGGGTTATTGCCAGCCGTAGCGGCGCACGAACCAGCCTTTCACGCACTGGGTCAGCACCATGTAACCGGCGAGGATCAGCACCAGCCACGGGAAGTAACCGAGCGGCAACGCCTGCAGCTGCAGGAAGCCGGCCAGCGGCGAGAACACCAGGCCGATGCCGGTGGCGATCACCGCCAGCGTCATGATGCACAGCGGCCAGGACGGGCGGCTCTGGATAAACGGAATTTTGCGCGTGCGGATCATGTGCACGATCAGCGTCTGTGACAGCAGCCCTTCCACAAACCAGCCGGACTGGAACAGCGTCTGCATTTCCGGCGTGTTGGCCTTGAATACCCACCACATCAGGCTGAAGGTCAGCACGTCGAAGATCGAACTGATCGGCCCAAAGAACACCATAAACCGCCCTAAATCGGCGGAGTTCCAGCGCTGCGGCTGGGTGATCTGATCGTCGTCGACGTTATCGAACGGGATGGCGATCTGCGAGATGTCGTACATCAGGTTCTGAATCAACAGATGCAGCGGCAACATCGGCAGAAACGGCAGGAAGGCGCTGGCGATCAGCACGCTGAACACGTTGCCGAAGTTGGAGCTGGCGGTCATCTTGATGTATTTCAGCATGTTGGCGAAGGTGCGGCGCCCTTCGATCACCCCCTGCTCCAGCACCATCAGGCTTTTTTCCAGCAGGATGATGTCCGCCGCTTCCTTGGCGATGTCCACCGCCGAATCGACGGAGATGCCGATATCGGCCGCGCGCAGCGCCGGCGCGTCATTGATGCCGTCGCCCATAAAGCCCACCACGTGCCCCTGGCGGCGCAGCAGTTTGACGATGCGCTCCTTGTGCAGCGGCGTCAACTTGGCGAACACCGTGGTGCGCGCCGCCGCCTGCGCCAGCTGCTCGTCGTCCATCTGCTCGATCTCGCTGCCGCGCAGCAAATGATCGGCCTCGAGCCCGACGTCATGGCACACTTTGGCGGCCACCAGCTCGTTGTCGCCGGTGAGGATCTTCACCGTGACGCCGTTCTGTTTCAGCGCCGCCAGCGCCGGCGCGGTGCTTTCCTTCGGCGGATCGAGGAAGGCGACGTAGCCTTCGAGGATCAGATCCGACTCGTCCGCCACGCCGTATTCATGGGTTTGCGCCGGCAGGATCTTGTTGGCCACCGCCACCACCCGCAGCCCCTGCTGGTTGAGATCGTCGGTGATGCGGCGGATCCTCGCCAGCAGCGCCTCGCTCAGCGGGATCACCTCGTCTTCGTGGCGCACGTGGCTGCAAATCGCCAGCATCTCTTCCAGCGCGCCCTTGCACACCAGCTCGTGATACTCGTTGTCTTTGGCCACCACCACCGACATGCGGCGGCGCACGAAGTCGAACGGGATCTCATCCACCTTGCGGTAGTTTTGCAGCGCCTGCGGCTGCTGATTTTGCTCCGCGCAGCTCAGCACCGCCACGTCGAGCAGGTTTTTCAGCCCAGTCTGGTAGAAGCTGTTCAGCCAGGCGTAGCGCAGCACCCGCTCGCTGCCGGCGCCGAACGCATCGGTGTGGCGCTCCAGCACGATCTTGTCCTGGGTCAGGGTGCCGGTCTTGTCGGTGCACAGAATGTCCATCGCGCCGAAGTTCTGGATGGCGTCCAGCCGTTTGACGATCACCTTCTGACGCGACAGCTTCACCGCCCCTTTGGCCAGCGTCGAGGTGACGATCATCGGCAGCATCTCCGGCGTCAGCCCGACCGCCACCGAAAGCGCGAACAGCGCCGCCTCCCACCAGTCGCCCTTGGTGTAGCCGTTGATCAGCAGCACGATCGGCGTCATCACCAGCATAAAACGGATCAGCAGCCAGCTGACCTTGCTGATGCCGCTCTGGAAGGCGTTCGGCTGCTCATCCTGGCTGGTGACGCGCTGCGCCAGCTGGCCGAAATAGGTGCCGCCGCCGGTGCCGATCACCATCGCCAGCGCGGTGCCGCTGACCACGTTGGTGCCCATGAAGCACAGGTTCTGGCAGTCGAGCGGATCGGCCGCCGGCAACTGCGGCGCGGCGGATTTTTCCACCGGCAGCGATTCGCCGGTCAGCGCCGCCTGGCTGATGAACAGATCCTTGGCCGACAGCACGCGCAGATCCGCCGGGATCATGTCGCCGGCCGCCAGTTTGATGATATCGCCCGGCACCAGCTGCGCGATCGGCAGCTCCACGTGCTCGCTCCTGCCGGTGAGCGCATCGCTGCGGATCACCGTGGCGGTGTTGCTCACCATGGCCTTCAGCGCGTCGGCCGCCCGGTTGGATCGCGCCTCCTGGATGAAATTCAGCAGCGTGGAGATCAGCACCATCAGCGCGATCACCAAGGCGCCGGTGAGATCCTCGGTGGCGTAAGAGATCATGCCGAGCGCGGTCAGCAGCAGGTTGAACGGGTTGCGGTAGCAGTGCCAGAGGTGTTGCCACCAGGCCTCTTTCTGCTGATCGTCGATGACGTTCTCGCCGCAGCGCTGGCGCACCTGTTCCGCCTCATGGGCGGTGATGCCTTCCGGGTGGCTGTGAAAACGCTCAAAGAGCTGCATCGTTTCTGCGGCGGCGCATTCCAGCCGCTGCTGCGCCAGGCCGGCCGGCATGTCGCGCGCAGCGCCGCCGACGCTGTCCAGCAGGCTGTCGCGGCGCACCAAACGGCGCGGGAGGCCGCGGGCGAACAGGCCCAGCAGCTGACGGGGGAGTTTTTTCAGTTTCATGGGTCGCACCTCGTCGCCCGGTGCCTCACGGCAGCGGGTAAACGGGGATCGTCATCGGCCGGGCGGATGGCGGGTGCGCCAAAAAGCCTCTGCCAACGCAGATCCTTATTCTTTTTTTCAGCAGCAGGAGCGAACGACGAAGCGCGCGCTACCGGTTACCGTGATGTACTTCACCGGTAAAACAGCAGCGCCAGGCGGAGAGGTTTTACCGGAGAACCGAGTGAGTGTCTAAAGCAGTCGGGTCGGGGTCCATATGGGGAATAACCTCCGGTAAAGGGAAAAACAGAGCGGCAGGAGCGGCCGTTCATCGCAATGTCACAATCCCGTTTTGCATCAAGATCCGCGTCGGAAAATGAGCTATGCTGACGGGCATTGTTTTACAGGCCTTTATGTTACGCCTGTCCACCTCAACGAAAAGTAAACCATGCAAAACCGGCTGACCATCAAGGACATCGCGCGCCTGAGCGGCGTAGGCAAATCCACCGTCTCACGCGTGCTGAACAATGAAGGCAGCGTGAGCCCGCAAACCCGTGAACGGGTGGAAGCGGTGATCCGTCAGCAAGGGTTTACCCCCTCCAAGTCGGCGCGCGCCATGCGCGGCCAAAGCGACAAAGTGGTGGGCATCATCGTTTCCCGTCTCGACTCGCCGTCGGAAAACCAGGCGGTGCGCACCATGCTGCCGCTGCTGTATCAGCAAGGCTTCGATCCGATCGTGATGGAGAGCCAGTTCGAAACCCGCCTGGTGCAGGAGCATCTGCACGTACTGCATCAGCGCAACGTCGACGGCGTGATCCTGTTCGGCTTCACCGGCCTGACCGCGGCGATGCTCAAGCCGTGGCAGGAAAAAATGGTGGTGATGGTGCGCGAATACGACGGCTTCTCGTCCGTCTGCTACGACGACGCCGGCGCGGTGAACCTGTTGATGGATCGCCTGTATCAGCAAGGGCATCGGCATATCGGCTATCTGGGGGTGCAGCTCAGCGACGCCACCACCGGCCAGCGCCGCTATCAGGCCTATCTCGACGCCTGTGAACGCCTCACGCTCACGCCGCGCGCCACGCTGGGCGAACTGAGCTACCAGAGCGGTTTCCAGCACGCCGCCGAAGTGATTGACGCGCACACCAGCGCGCTGATTTGCGCCTCCGACAGCATCGCCCTGGGGGCGATCAAATACCTGCAACAACAGCCGACGCGCGCCATCCAGGTATGCGCCATCGGCAACACCCCGCTGCTCAGCTTCCTGTTCCCCGACACCCTGTCGGTGGAGTTCGGCTACGGCAGCGCCGGCCTGCTGGCCGCGCAGCAGTTGCTGTCGCAGCTCAGCGGCGAGCAGGGGATCCGCCGCCTGGTGGTGCCCAGCAAACTTTCCTGACGATCTGCTTAGAAGTTGACCATTTTTTGTCATTTTGTGATCCTCGCCCCAAACCGGGAACGTTCCCATTTCATTCAAAATGCTGAGTGGCTAAGCTTTGATCATTACTCAGTCAACACCTCTGCAGGTATCCCATAATGAGCAAAGTAAAACAGCAGGATATTGATCGCCTGATTGTTTTGGTCGGCGGCCGCGAGAACATCGCCACCGTCAGCCATTGCATTACCCGGCTGCGTTTCGTCCTCAACGATCCCAATAAGGCGAAACCGAAAGAGATCGAAGAGCTGCCGATGGTCAAGGGTTGCTTCACCAACGCCGGGCAGTTCCAGGTGGTGATCGGCACCGACGTCGGCGACTACTATCAGGCGCTGATCGCCAGCACCGGCGTCAACGAAGCCGACAAAGAACAGGCCAAGGTCGCCGCGCGCCAGAACATGACCTGGACCGAGCGCACCATCTCCCACTTCGCCGAGATCTTCTTCCCGCTGCTGCCGGCGCTGATCAGCGGCGGTCTGATCCTCGGCTTCCGCAACGTGATCGGCGACATCCCGATGTCCGGCGGCCAAACGCTGGCGCAGATGCACCCGGCGTGGAAAACCGTTTACGACTTCCTGTGGCTGCTCGGTGAAGCGATCTTCATGTTCCTGCCGGTGGCCATCTGCTGGTCGACGGTGAAAAAGATGGGCGGCACCCCGGTGCTCGGCATCGTGCTGGGCGTCACCCTGGTGTCGCCGCAGCTGATGAACTCCTATCTGCTCGGCCAGCAAACGCCGGAAGTGTGGAACTTCGGCTGGTTCGTGATCCAGAAAGTGGGCTATCAGGCGCAGGTGATCCCGTCGATCCTGGCGGGCATGGCGCTGGGCTGGATCGAAACCCGGCTGAAAAAGATCGTTCCCGACTATCTCTATCTGGTGGTGGTGCCGGTGGTCTCGCTGCTGCTGGCGGTGTTCCTGGCGCACGCGCTGATCGGGCCGTTCGGCCGCATGATCGGCGACGGCGTCGCCTGGGCGGTGAAATCGGTGATGACCGGCAGCTTCGCGCCGGTGGGCGCCGCGCTGTTCGGCTTCCTGTATGCGCCGCTGGTGATCACCGGCGTGCACCAGACCACGCTGGCTATCGACATGCAGATGATCCAGAGCATGGGCGGCACCCCGGTGTGGCCGCTGATTGCGCTGTCCAACATCGCGCAGGCCTCGGCGGTGCTCGGCATCATCATCATCAGCCGCAAGGCCAACGAGCGTGAAATCTCGGTGCCGGCGGCGATCTCCGCCTACCTCGGCGTGACCGAACCGGCGATGTACGGCATCAACCTCAAATACCGCTTCCCCATGCTGTGCGCGATGATCGGCTCCGCGATCGCCGGCCTTATCTGCGGGCTGGACGGCGTGATGGCCAACGGCATCGGCGTCGGTGGCCTGCCGGGCATCCTGTCTATCAAGCCGCAGTTCTGGCTGATTTACTCGCTGGCGATTCTGGTGGCGATCGTCATCCCGCTGGTGCTGACCATCATGGTCTACAAACGCAAGGCCGCCCGCGGCGAGCTGCCGGTTTGATTGACGCAATATGAATGTAGGAGCCTGCTCGCGCAGGCTCGTTGTCACGATTCAAAGGTATTGAACTATGAGCAACCCAACCCCCTGGTGGCAGAACGGCGTCATCTACCAAATTTATCCGAAGAGTTTTCAGGACAGCACCGGCAACGGCTACGGCGATTTGGCCGGGGTGACCCGGCGGCTGGACTATCTGCAGGAACTGGGCGTGGACGCGATCTGGCTGACGCCGGTCTACGTATCGCCGCAGGTGGACAACGGCTATGACGTGGCGGACTACTGCGCCATCGATCCGGCTTACGGCACGATGGCGGACTTCGAGCAGTTGGTCGCCGCCGCCCACCAGCGCGGTATCCGCATCGTGATGGATATGGTGTTCAACCACACCTCGACCGAGCACCCGTGGTTCAAGGCCGCGCAGGATCGCCACAGCCCGTATCGTCAGTTCTACGTCTGGCGCGACGGCGAGGGTGAAACGCCGCCGAACAACTGGCGCTCCAAGTTCGGCGGCAACGCCTGGCAGTGGCACGCCGACAGCGGCCAGTACTACCTGCACCTGTTCGCCGCCGAGCAGGCGGATCTCAACTGGGAACACCCGCCGGTGCGCGAAGAGCTGAAGAAAGTGTGTCAGTTCTGGGCGGACAAAGGCGTCGACGGCCTGCGCCTCGACGTGATCAACCTGGTGTCCAAACAGCAGGACTTCCCGTCCGACAGCCAGGGCGACGGCCGCCGCTTCTACACCGACGGCCCGCGCATCCACGAGTTCCTGCAGGAGATGAGCCGCGACGTGTTTCAGCCGCGCGGCCTGATGACGGTGGGCGAGATGTCCTCCACCACGCTTGAGCATTGCCAGCGCTACGCGGCGCAGAGCGGCGAAGAGCTGTCGATGACCTTCAACTTCCATCACCTGAAGGTGGACTACGCCGGCGGTGAAAAATGGACGCGGGCGGCGCCGGATTACGTGGAACTGAAGCAGATCTTCCGCCACTGGCAGCAAGGGATGCATAACCGCGCCTGGAACGCGCTGTTCTGGTGCAACCACGATCAGCCGCGCATCGTGTCGCGCTTCGGCGATGAAGGCGCACTGCGGGTGCCGGCCGCCAAAATGCTGGCGATGGTGCTGCACGGCATGCAGGGCACGCCTTATATCTATCAGGGCGAAGAACTCGGCATGACCAACCCCGGCTTCCGCGCCATCGAGCAGTATCGCGACGTGGAAAGCCTGAACATGTACGCCGAACTGCGCGCCCAGGGCCGCAGCGACGCGGAGCTGCTGGCGATCCTGGCCGACAAATCGCGCGACAACGGCCGCACGCCGATGCAGTGGAGCGCCGCACCGCACGCCGGTTTCACCACCGGCACGCCGTGGATCGGCTGCGCCGAGAACTACCCGCAGATCAACGCCGACGCGGCACTGGCCGATCTCGACTCGGTGTTTTACGCCTATCGCCAGCTGATCACCCTGCGCAAGCAGTATCCGCTGCTGACCCACGGCGACTATCAGGATCTGGCGCCGGAACACCCGGCGCTGTGGTGCTATCAGCGCAGCTGGAACGGCCAGCGCCTGCTGGTGGCGGCCAACCTGAGCCGCGAACCGCTGGCCTGGGCGGCGGCGGGCGTGGAGCCTTCCGCGCAATGGCGCCCGCTGATGAGCAACTACGCCGATTCGGCGGACCAGCCGCAGGCGCTGACGCTGCGGCCGTTCGAAGCGGTGTGGTGGCTGCTCGAAGACTGACCCCGCAGGGCGCGGCGAACGCTGCGCCCTACCATTTCCCCAGCAGCGCCGCCACGCCGGCGGCCTCTTGCGCCAACTGCTCATCGCTCATGTCGCTCACGCCCTGCACCAGATGCGGCGGCAGATAATCCATGCCGGTCAGGTTGGCCATGGCGTGGAACGGCAACAGCAGATCCTGTACCGGGTAACGGTTGTATCCTTGCGCCGTATAAGCCTGCGCGTCGCCGCCGGTGCTCACCACCAACTGCAGCGGCTTGCCGTGCAGTTGGGTGCCTTCGCTGCCGTAGGCGAAACCGTAGGTTAATACCGCATCCTGCCATTCGCTGAGGATCGCCGGCGAGCTGTACCAGTAAAACGGGAACAGCATCACTACCGCATCATGGCTCTGCAGCAGCGCCTGTTCGCGCGCCACGTCGATGCGGTAATCCGGGTACGCGCGGATCAGTTCGTGAACGGTCACGTTGGGCAGCGGGCGTACGGCCTCGATCAGCGCCTTATTAATGCGCGACTCGTCGGGGGTTCGGTGGGCGGTTAACACTAAAATGCGTGACATAACGATTCCTCGGTCATAAGAAGATGAGGCATTTTTCCATTTCCGCCGCGGCGGGTGTAGGCTGTTAGAGGTCACTTCAATTTCAACTGAAAGTATCAACCACTATGTCGCTGCCCTTTGACGTACACCGCCTGTTGCCGGCCTTCCTCGCCGCCGCGCAGGCGCAAAATTTCTCCGCCGCCGCTCGCCAGCTGGGCGTGACGCCGGCGGCGGTCAGCAAAAACATCCGCGCGCTGGAAGAGAAGCTGGCGCTGCGGCTGTTTCAGCGCAACACCCACAACGTGCTGCTGACCGACGAGGGCAAAGCGCTGCTGGCGCAGATAGCGCCGCTGTGGCAGGCATTGGCGGCGACGCTGGAAAGCGCCGGCGGCGAACGGCAGGCGCCTGCCGGCGTGGTGCGCGTCACGATGATCCCCGGCTTCGGCCGCCGGATGCTGATGCCGTTGATCCCGCAATTTTTGGCGCGCTATCCGCAGATCGATCTCGATCTGTCGCTGGACGCCCGGGTGGTGAATCTGGTGGGCGAAGGTTTCGACGTCGGCATCGGCAGCCGGGTCGATCCCGACAGCCGGCTGGTGGCCCGCCCGCTCTACCCGATGCACATGGTGCTGGCGGCGTCGCCCGACTATCTGGCGCGGCGCGGTGAACCGCAAACGCCGCACGATCTGCTGCGGCACGACTGCCTGCTGCACCGCAACCCGGCCAACGGCCGCCACGTCAAATGGCAGCTGCGCCATCAGGGCGAAACGCTGGCGCTGGATCTGAACGGCCGGCTGGTGGCCAGCCGCCCGGAGATGCTGCTGGATGCGGCGCTGGCCGGGCTGGGCATCGTCAACCTGGCGCGCTGGTACGTCGAGAAACACTTCGAGCAGGGCACGCTGCGGCCGGTGCTGGCGGAATGCTGGCCGCGCCCGGTGCAGCTGTGGCTCTATTACGCTTCGGCGGATCTGCCGCCGCGGGTGCGCGTCTGGGTGGATTTTCTGCTGGAACATTTTCGCGATCGGCCGGCGGGCGATTGACGACTGTTCAGCTTGCGCACGCTCTTCCGTTTTCCTTGTTCTACATCAAAAGAATCGCGCCGATATCTATATATAGTGCATTAAGAATTGCGAACACCTATATATAGTAGTTATCCACAAAATCATCCACACGCCGCCACAGCCCTTGCGCGCTGCGGCTTTGCCCTGTGGATAAGCGAAATTTGACGGTTGCTCGCCACGCCAGGCGGGTATGAACGCTCCCTCGGGGAACAAGGAGTACAACGTGAAACCAGTAGTGATTAAGCGGGACGGTTGCCAGGTACCTTTTGACGAAGCGCGCATTGCGCAGGCCATCGAGCGCGCCGCGCTGGCGGTGGGCGTGGTCGATGCCGACTACTGCGCCACCGTCGCCCGCGTGGTCGCTCAGCGCATGGAGCAGCAGCCGCGCGTCGATATCCACGAGATCCAGCAGGCGGTGGAAAACCAGCTGATGGCCGGCGAATACAAACAGCTGGCGCGCGCCTATATCGAATACCGCCACGATCGCGACGTGGCGCGCGAGCTGCGCGGCCGCCTGAATCAGGAAATTCGCGGCCTGGTCGAGCAAAGCAACCGCGCGCTGCTGAACGAAAACGCCAACAAGGACAGCAAAGTGATCCCCACCCAGCGCGACCTGCTGGCGGGCATCGTCGCCAAACACTACGCCAAGCAGCACATCCTGCCGCGCGACGTGGTGCTGGCCCATGAACGCGGCGAAATTCACTACCACGATCTCGACTACTCGCCGTTCTTCCCGATGTTCAACTGCATGCTGATCGATCTGAAAGGCATGCTGACCAACGGTTTCAAGATGGGCAACGCCGAGATTGAGCCGCCGAAGTCGATCTCCACCGCCACCGCCGTGACCGCGCAGATCATCGCCCAGGTCGCCAGCCATATCTATGGCGGCACCACCATCAACCGCATCGATGAAATCCTGGCGCCGTTCGTCGACGAGAGCTTCCGCAAACACCTGCAGGTGGCGGAAGAATGGCAGATCCCGGACGCCAAAGGCTATGCCATGGCGCGCACCGAGAAAGAGTGTTACGACGCCTTCCAGTCGCTGGAGTACGAGGTCAACACCCTGCACACCGCCAACGGCCAGACGCCGTTCGTCACCTTCGGCTTCGGCCTCGGCACCAGTTGGGAATCGCGCCTGATCCAGCGCTCGATCCTGAAAAACCGCATCGCCGGGCTGGGCAAAAACCGCAAGACCGCCGTGTTCCCCAAACTGGTGTTCGCCATCCGCGATGGCCTCAACCACCAGTACGGCGACCCGAACTACGACATCAAGCAGCTGGCGCTGGAGTGCGCCAGCAAGCGCATGTACCCGGACATCCTCAACTACGATCAGGTGGTGAAAGTCACCGGCTCGTTCAAAACGCCGATGGGCTGCCGCAGCTTCCTCGGCACCTACGAGCAGGACGGCGAGCTGGTGCACGACGGCCGCAACAACATCGGCGTCATCAGCCTCAACCTGCCGCGCATCGCGCTGGAGGCGATGGGCGACGAGTCGCGCTTCTGGGCGCTGCTGGAACAGCGCCTGCAGCTGGCGAAAAAGGCCCTGATGACGCGCATCGCCCGGCTGGAAGGCATCAAGGCGCGGGTGGCGCCAATCTTGTACATGGAAGGCGCCTGCGGCGTGCGGCTCAAGGCCGACGACAACATCGCGGATATCTTCAAGAATGGCCGCGCCTCGATTTCGCTGGGCTACATCGGCCTGCACGAGACCATCAACGCGCTGTTCGGCGGCAAAAACCACGTGTATGACGACGAGGCGCTGCGCGCCAAAGCGGTGGCGATCGTCGCGCGGCTGCGCGCCGCCGTCGACGCCTGGAAAGACGAGACCGGCTACGGCTTCAGCCTCTACAGCACGCCGAGCGAAAACCTGTGCGATCGCTTCTGCCGGCTGGACACCGCCGATTTCGGCGTGGTGCCGGGCGTCACCGACAAGGGTTATTACACCAACAGCTTCCACCTCGACGTGGAGAAGAAGGTCAATCCGTACGACAAGCTGGACTTCGAAGCGCCCTACCCGCCGTTGGCCAGCGGCGGCTTCATCTGCTACGGCGAGTACCCGAACCTGCAGCACAACCTGAAGGCGCTGGAAGACGTGTGGGACTACAGCTACACCCGGGTGCCTTACTACGGCACCAACACGCCGATCGACGAGTGCTACGAATGCGGCTTCACCGGTGAATTCTCCTGCACCAGCAAAGGCTTCACCTGCCCGAAATGCGGCAACCACGACTCGGCCAAGGTCTCGGTCACCCGCCGGGTGTGCGGCTATCTCGGCAGCCCCGATGCCCGGCCGTTCAACGCCGGCAAGCAGGAAGAGGTGAAACGCCGGGTGAAACACCTCGGCAACGGGCAGCTCGGCTGAAAGCGCCGTGCAGCCTAGGCAGAAGCCTGTTCATCAGGCGTGATTGTCGCCGCCAGTTTGCCTTCGGCCAGCGCGCACCAACCGCAGCGTACACGCAGTACGTGAGGATTGGCAGCACTGCCCGGAGGCAAAATGGCCAGTAAAATAGCCTGATGGGCAGGCCTCACATGAATTATCACCAGTATTACCCAATCGACGTCGTCAACGGCCCCGGCACCCGCTGCACGCTGTTTGTCGCCGGCTGCGTGCACCAGTGCCCCGGCTGCTACAACAAAAGCACCTGGCGGCTCAACTCCGGCCAGCCGTTTACCCCGGAGTTGGAAGACCGCATCATCACCGATCTGAACGATACGCGCGTGCCGCGCCAGGGGCTGTCGCTCTCCGGCGGCGATCCGCTGCATCCGGCCAACGTGCCGAGCATCTTGCAACTGGTGAAACGGGTGCGCGCCGAGTGCCCCGGCAAGGATATCTGGCTGTGGACCGGCTACCGGCTGGCGGAGCTGGACGCACAGCAGATGCAGGTGGTGGACAAGATTAACGTGCTGATCGACGGCAAGTTCGTGCAGGATTTGAAAGACCCGGCGCTGATCTGGCGCGGCAGCAGCAACCAGGTGGTGCATAGGTTGCGATGAGCCAGCAACACACATATCGATAGGTATTCATCCAAACTCGACCTGACGCATCGGCAGCATGGCGCCAATCTGACAGGCGGCTCTGCGCCAAAAGCGGAGGTTAGGGTTGCAAACCTTGCTCTAATGACGCCGTAGGGACTACAGAGGTTATGATTGACTGAGAGAGTGACTGATTTTTCAAACTTGTAAAATCAGTGATTTCAGCCTCATTGCGGTAATGGCATAATCAGGCTGGCGAAAGTGAGGGTGAGAATGGATAAAACATCTAAAAATCAGATAGTAGACAGCGACATTGCGCGTTTATTACTTAAACATAGAAAGGCACGCAACTGGACGGTAGCAGAGCTTGCCCAACGGTCGGGCGTCAGTCAGGCCATGATCAGCAAGGTTGAGCGGGGAGCTTCCAGTCCCAGCGCCACGATCCTCGGCCGTTTAGCCAACGCCATGAATATCACGCTATCAAAACTTTTCGCAGAGCTTGAGCAACACCAGAACTCACTGGTGCTCTTTGCTCATCAGCAGCAGCATTGGACAGATGAAAAGTCGGGCATTACCCGCTGGTCTCTTTCCCCAGCGGGCGCATGCCCCGAACTTATCAAAGTTGAAATTCCTGCTCTGGGTCAACTTACGATACCCGCTTCCGCCAGTGAGCATCTTTCCGGCCAAACGCTGTTGGTGTTGAGTGGCAGCCTTGATTTTCGGGTCAATAATCAAACCCATCATTTACGCGCCGGTGACTGTTTTGCCCTGACCTTTGCCAGCGAGTACCAAATGAGCAATCCCGACAGTGAGCAGGGTTGTGCATACGTCGTTGCTTTTAGCCAAAAAAATCAATAAGGCGCCACTGCCACGACGGCTACACTCCCGCCGATCGGCTTAGGTGCAATAGGGGATAGGCCCTGCCTTGATTATCCAACTCGGAACGCCCTGAAACTTCAAAGCCCATATGTTGATAAAACCCGACGGCCTGTTGGTTTTGTTCATTCACATCGACGCTTAAATCAGGATGAAGCGCCAGCGCATGTGATATCAACTGCTTTCCGACGCCACGTCCGCGAGCTGCAGCATCGACAAAAAGCGCCTCCAGATGACCATCGTGTAAAAACATAAATCCCAGCGGATGGTCTTCCCGATCGGCGGCAACCCACACGGGGGTTTCAGAAAAAAAACCGACAACCTCTTTTTCGATCTCTTGTCGATCGTGCGCAGTGAGAAAGTCGTGCGTAGCATCTACAGAATTTTTCCAGATTTGTATAATTTCTGGCGCTTCAGATGGACGTGACATTCTGATTTTTAACATTCTTCTACCTTACCGTGGTCATTACTGGGTGTATTTACACACAAAATTAGTCCACGCAAATTTACTATAGTAAATTTAAATTCACAATAGTGCATTCGATATCATGTCATGATATCCGACAGGAGAAGCGTTAACTCACTGACGCCATTGGTCCGCTTTACCGGTTGTTAAACGTGGCCATTGCCGTCTCCTCCTTGAGACAGCACCGAACCACTCATCAGCAGCGGTAAGTTACACCAGCCCCATCCCCACCACGCCGGTCAGTGCGCCGCACAGCGCCACCAGCGCCGCCGTCAGGCACAGCGCCCGGGCGGAGAAGGCTTTGTTGAGCATCAGCAGCGAAGGCAGACTGACCGCCGGCAGGGTCATCAGCAGCGCCAGCGCCGGGCCTGCGCCCATGCCCGCCAGCATCATGGTCTGCACGATCGGGATTTCCGCCGCGGTGGGGATAACAAACAGGCAGCCGACGATCGCCAGCGCGATGATCCACAGCAGGCTATTGTCGACGGCGCCGTCGGCGTGCGGGAACAGCCAGACCCGCGCCGCGCCCAGCGCCAGCACCGCCAACACGTAGATCGGGATGGTCGACCAAAACAGCGCCCACAGCGCTTTGCCCCAGCGGGCAAGGAACGGCTGCTCATCGCTCTGCGCCGTCAGCACCAAAGGCTGCGGCGCGGCGGGCTGCGGGTCGTTAGCGGTCACGCGCTGCACCAGCCAGGCGATGCCCAGCACCATCACCACACCTGCCACCAGGCGGATGGCGGCGAACGGCCAGCCGAGCACAAACCCCATGAACACCAGCGTCGCCGGGTTCAATACCGGGTTGGCGAGCCAAAAGGCCAGCGCGGCGCCGCTGGATACCGACTGGCGGCGCATGCCGGCGGCAACCGGTGCGGCGCAGCAGGTGCACATCATGCCCGGCAGCGCGATCAGCGCCCCCAGCACGGTGCCGGAAAAACGCCGGTGGCCAAGCGTGCGCGCCAGCCAGTCGCGCGGGATCAGCACCTGCACCAGCGAACCTAACAGCACCCCGAGCAGCGCCGCCTTCCACACCGCGGTGAAGTAGACCAGCGCGTACTGCCAGGCCGCCAGCCAGGGGCTCGCGGCGCCGTCGGCCAGGATCGATTTGCCGATCGAGTGGCTGTCCGCCGCCACGAAGGCCTTGCCGTAGTAAGGCTGCCATTTGACGTAGTAGAGGCCGACGGCCACCACCAGCAGAAACAGGATCGGTTTCCACAGCGGCCAGGCGCGTGGGGCGTGTTCAGGGGCATTCAGAGATTGCGGCATGGTAGCGGCCAGAGTCAGTCAACAAAGGCGCCAGCATAGCGCGCCGGCGCCGCCCGTGCACGCCTGGGCTGTCCTAAATAGTTCATCTGTTCGCCACCGACGCGTAACGCGATTGTCATCTGCGCCCGTCACCATGATGCCAACGTGAAAACCACAGGGTAGACGCCCGATGAAACGCACCGCTTCCGCCTTCATCGCACCGCCATCGGCATGACGAGGTTTTTATTATGATGGAGTTATCTAGACATCCGACCACTTACCCCACCCGCTATCAGCAGATCGCCGCGCAGCTGGAACAGGAGCTGCGCACGCAATACCGCTGCGGCGACTACCTGCCTTCGGAACAGCAGCTGGCCGAACGTTATCAGGTCAATCGCCACACCCTGCGCCGCGCGGTGGATCAGCTGGTGGAGCGCGGCTGGCTGCAGCGCCGCCACGGCGTCGGCATTCTGGTGCTGATGCGGCCTTATGACTACCCGCTGCACGCCAACACCCGCTTCAGCCAGAACCTGTTCGAGCAGGGCAGCCACCCCACCAGTGAGCGCTTACTCGCTGTCTTGCGCCCGTGCAATGGGCATGTCGCCAGCGCACTCTCGCGTGAAGAAGGCGAAATGGTGATCCACCTGCGCACCCTGCGCCGGGTCAACGGCGTGCCGATGAGCGTGATCGACCATTATCTGCCCGATCTGGAGTGGTGGCCGGCGCTGCAGCAGTTCCACAGCGGTTCGCTGCACCAGTTTATCGAACAGCACCTCCAGCAGCCGCTGACCCGCCGCCAGACGCGCATCAGCGCGCGCCGCGCGCAGGCCAAAGAGAGCCGGCTGCTGGAGATCGCCACCCACGCGCCGCTGCTGTGCGTGCGCACCCTTAACGTCCGCAGCGGCGGCGAAGACGTGGCGGAATACTCCGTCAGCCTGGCCCGTGCCGACATGATTGAACTGACGATGGAGCACTGAATGCACGCCTTAGAGTCGAGACAACGCTGGATGTCAGTGCTGGCGCACAGCCGGCCCGAGCAGCTGCGCAGCCACTGGCAGGCGCTGAACCTCAGCCCGGGTTACCGCAGCATCCGCGCGCCGGAGATCGGCCTGGCCCAGCTGCAGGGGCGCATGGGCGCTACCGGCCGCCGCTTCGTGCTGGGGGACATGACGGTCACCCGCGCGGTGGTGCAGCTGGACAACGGCGGCTACGGCTACAGCTATATCGCCGGGCGCGACAAGGCGCACGCCGAGCTGTGCGCGCTGGCCGATGCGCTGCTGCAACAGCCGGAACACGGCGAACGCCTGCAACAACAGCTGATCGCGCCGCTGGCCGCGCTGCAGCACGAACAGCGCCAGCTGCGCGCCCGGGCGATCGCCGCCAGCCGGGTGGACTTCTTTACGCTGGTGCGAGGGGATTAAGCCATGAGTTTATTGACCGGTTTTGAACAACCGATAGACCAATCGCAGCACGCTTTCCGTTTGATTCTTAAAGCCTTGAGCGAACCGGGCCACCGGGTGACGCTGCCGGCCGGCCCGGCCTGGGCGCCGCTGAACGCCGCCAGCACCGCCGCGCTGCTGACGCTGGCCGATCAGGAAACGCCGCTGCAGCTGTACGCTGCGCTTAAAAGTGAGCAAGTGCTAACAAACATTCGCTTTCACAGCGGCGCGCCGCTGGCCGCCACGGCGCAGGAGGTCTGTTTTGCCCTGTTCGATGAGCAGCTGCAGGCCGCCGATCTGCAGGCGTTGCCGCACGGCACGGAAATCTCGCCGGAATGCGGCGCCACGGTGGTGGTGCAGCTTGCTGAGCTGGAGAACGGCGCCGCGCTGCGCCTGACCGGCCCCGGCATCGAGAGCCAACGCCTGATTGCGCCGCGCCTGCCGCCGGCGCTGCTGGATTATCTGGTCAACCGCCCGCAGCGCTTCCCGCTGGGGCTGGATATTTTGCTGACCTGCGGCGATCGCCTGCTGGCGATCCCGCGGACCACCCGCGTGGAGGTGTGCTGATGTACGTAGCGGTAAAAGGGGGCGAAAAAGCCATTGAGGCCGCCCACCAGCTGCAGGAACAGCTGCGGCGCGGCGACGAGGCGCTGCCGGCGATCGGCGCGGAACAAATCGAACAGCAGCTGGGGCTGGCGGTGGATCGGGTGATGACCGAAGGCGGCATCTACGATCGCGAGCTGGCGGCGCTGGCCATCAAACAGGCCAGCGGCGATCTGGTGGAGGCGATCTTCCTGCTGCGCGCCTATCGCACCACCCTGCCGCGCCTGGCGGTCAGTGAGCCGCTGGCCAGCGAAAACATGCGGCTGGAGCGGCGCATCTCGGCGGTTTACAAGGACTTGCCCGGCGGCCAGGTGCTGGGGCCGACCTATGACTACACCCACCGGCTGCTGGATTTCGCGCTGCTGGCGGAAGGCGAGGCGCCGCGTGCGCCGCAGGCCGACGAACCGCTGCCGGACAACTGCGGCCACGTGTTCGATCTATTGTGCCGCCAGCAGCTGGCGCGGGAGGAACAGGACGACGGCAGCGCGCCGGACGACATCACCCGCAACCCGCCGGTCTACCCCTGCTCGCGCTCGGCGCGCCTGCAGCAGCTGGTGCGCGGCGACGAAGGTTTTCTGCTGGCGCTCGGCTACGCCACCCAGCGCGGCTACGGCCGCAACCACCCGTTCGCCGGCGAGATCCGCACCGGCCACGTTTCGGTGGAGATCGTGCCTGAAGAGCTCGGTTTCGCCATCGATATCGGCGAAATCCTGCTGACCGAGTGCGAAATGGTCAATGGCTTCGTCGATCCCAAGGACCACCCGCCGCACTTCACCCGCGGTTACGGGTTGGTGTTCGGCCGCGCCGAACGCAAGGCGATGGCGATGGCGTTGGTGGACCGCGCATTGCAAAGCCCGGACTACGGCGAAGGCGTCGCCGGCCCGGCGCAGGACGAAGAGTTCGTGCTGGCCCACGCCGACAACGTCGAGGCCGCCGGCTTCGTCTCCCATCTCAAGCTGCCGCACTACGTCGACTTCCAGGCTGAACTGGAGCTGCTCAAGCGGCTGCGGCAGGAATACAGCGAGCGTCAGGAGGCCCGCGATGAGTGAAGTATTGACCGGCTATAACCTCGGTTATCTGGACGAGCAGACCAAGCGCATGATCCGCCGCGCCATCCTGAAGGCGGTGGCGATCCCCGGTTACCAGGTGCCGTTCGGCGGCCGCGAGATGCCGATGCCCTACGGCTGGGGCACCGGCGGCATTCAGCTCACCGCCAGCGTCATCGGCCGCGCCGACGTGCTGAAGGTGATAGACCAAGGGGCCGACGACACCACCAACGCGGTGTCGATCCGCCGCTTCTTCCAGCGCGTCGCCGGGGTGGCCACCACCGAGCGCACGCCGGAGGCCACGCTGATCCAGACCCGTCACCGCATTCCGGAAACCGCGCTGCGCGAAGACCAGATCCTGATCTATCAGGTGCCGATCCCGGAGCCGCTGCGCTTTATCGAACCGCGCGAAACCGAGACCCGCAAGATGCACGCGCTGGAGGAGTACGGCGTGATGCAGGTGAAGCTGTATGAGGACATCGCGCGCTACGGCCATATCGCCACCACCTACGCCTATCCGGTGAAGGTCAACGATCGCTACGTGATGGATCCGTCGCCGATCCCGAAATTCGACAACCCGAAAATGCACATGATGCCGGCGCTGCAGCTGTTCGGCGCCGGGCGCGAGAAACGCATCTACGCCCTGCCGCCGTTCACCAAAGTGGAGAGCCTGGACTTCGACGACCATCCGTTCAGCGTGCAGCAGTGGGACGAACCCTGCGCGCTGTGCGGTTCGCGCCACAGCTATCTCGACGAGCTGGTGCTCGACGATCGGGGCAACCGCATGTTCGTCTGTTCGGACACCGACTACTGCCGGCAGCAGCTGGCGCAATCTTCGCAAGAGGCGCAGCACTGATGACTTCCACCCCTTTGAGCACCACCCCGCTGCTGTCGGTGAACCGGCTCACCCACCTGTACGCCCCCGGCAAGGGCTTCAGCGACGTGTCGTTCGACATCTACCCCGGTGAAGTGCTGGGCATCGTCGGCGAATCCGGCTCCGGCAAAACCACGCTGCTGAAGTCGATCTCGGCGCGGCTGGCGCCGCAGCGCGGGCAGATCCTTTACCGCCCGCAGGCGGACCAGGAACACGACCTGTACGCCATGGCGGAGAGCGATCGCCGCCGCCTGCTGCGCACCGACTGGGGCGTGGTGCACCAGCACCCGCTCGACGGGCTGCGGCCGCAGGTCTCCGCCGGCGGCAACATCGGCGAGCGGCTGATGGCCATCGGCCAGCGCCACTATGGCGACATTCGCCGCCAGGCCGGCCAGTGGCTGGAAGACGTCGAAATCCCGCTGTCGCGCCTCGACGATCTGCCGACCACCTTCTCCGGCGGCATGCAGCAGCGGCTGCAAATCGCCCGCAATCTGGTCACCCACCCCAGGCTGGTGTTTATGGATGAGCCGACCGGCGGGCTGGACGTGTCGGTGCAGGCGCGCCTGCTCGATCTGCTGCGCAACCTGGTGGTGGAGATGCAGCTGGCGGCGGTGATCGTCACTCACGATCTCGGCGTGGCGCGGCTGCTGGCCCACCGCCTGCTGGTGATGAAACAGGGCGAAGTGGTGGAGAGCGGCCTGACCGATCGGGTGCTCGACGATCCGCACCATCCTTACACCCAGCTGCTGGTTTCTTCGGTGCTGTCGTAACCCAAGGCGATAACAGATGACTATGCAAATCCGAGTTGAACATCTCAGTAAAACCTTTGTGCTGCATCAGCAGTACGGCACCCGGCTGCCGGTGCTGCACGACGCCAACCTGACGGTCCACGGCGGCGAATGCGTGGTGCTGCACGGCCACTCCGGCAGCGGCAAGTCCACCCTGCTGCGCTCGCTGTACGCCAACTATCTGCCGGACAGCGGCCATATCTGGATCAACCACCAGGGCGACTGGCTGGACATGGTCAGCGCCGATGCGCGCCAAATTCTGGCGGTGCGCCGCCATACGCTGGGCTGGGTCAGCCAGTTCCTGCGGGTGATCCCTCGCATCAGCGCGCTGGAGGTGGTGATGCAGCCGCTGCTGGAACAGGGCGTCGAGCGCGCCGAATGCCGTGACCGCGCCGAAGCGCTGCTCGCCGCGCTCAACGTGCCGCAGCGCCTGTGGCCGCTGGCGCCGTCCACCTTCTCAGGCGGCGAGCAGCAGCGGGTAAACATCGCGCGCGGCTTTATCGTCGACTACCCGATCCTGTTGCTGGACGAACCGACCGCCTCGCTCGACAGCCGCAACAGCGCGGCGGTGGTGCAGCTTATCGAACGCGCCAAGGCGCGCGGCGCGGCGATCGTCGGCATTTTCCATGATGAAGGCGTCCGCCAACAGGTCGCCGACCGGCTTTATGACATGCAGGCGCCACAGGCGCTGGAGGCCCTCTGATGATCGTCAATAACGTTAAGCTGGTGCTGGATGACCAGGTGGTGCAAGGCTCGCTGGAGATGCAGGACGGCGTGATCCGCAGCTTCGCCGACGGCCCGAGCCGGCTGCCGCAGGCGCTGGACGGCGACGGCGGCTGGCTGCTGCCGGGGCTGATCGAGCTGCATACCGACAACCTGGATAAGTTCTTTACCCCGCGCCCGAACGTCGACTGGCCGGCCCATTCGGCGATGAGCAGCCACGACGCGCTGATGGTGGCCAACGGCATCACCACGGTGCTGGACGCGGTGGCGATCGGCGACGTGCGCGACGGCGGCCACCGGCTGGAAAACCTGCAGAAGATGATCGACGCGGTGATCCACAGCCAGCGCGCCGGGGTGAACCGCGCCGAGCACCGGCTGCACCTGCGCTGCGAGCTGCCGCACGAGAGCACGCTGCCGCTGTTCGAACAGCTGATGGACAAGCCGGGCGTGTCGCTGGTGTCGCTGATGGACCACTCGCCGGGCCAGCGCCAGTTCGCCTCGCGCGAAAAGTACCGCGAATATTATCAGGGCAAATACCACCTCAACGATCAGCAGATGAGCGAGTACGAGGCGCAGCAGGTCGCCCTGTCCGCCCGCTGGGCCGCGCCGAACCGCGAGGCGATCGCCGCCCACTGCCGCGCGCGCCGCATCTCGCTGGCCAGCCATGACGACGCCACCGCCGCGCACGTGGCCGAATCCTGCGCGCTCGGCAGCGCCATTGCCGAGTTCCCCACCACCGAGGCGGCCGCCCGCGCTTCGCACCAGCAGGGCCTGCAGGTGCTGATGGGCGCGCCGAACATCGTGCGCGGCGGCTCCCACTCCGGCAACGTGGCGGCGCACCACCTGGCGGCGCTGGGCGTGCTGGACATTCTCTCTTCCGATTATTACCCGGCCAGCCTGCTGGACGCGGCGTTTCGCCTCGCGGCGGACGAGCGCAACGCCTACGATCTGCCCCAGGCGGTGCGCATGATCACCCGCAACCCGGCGCGGGCGCTGGATCTGCAGGATCGCGGCACCATCGCCGAAGGATTGCGGGCGGATCTGGTGCTGGCGCGGCCGCACGGCGAGCACGTTTACGTGCAGAACGTGTGGCGCCAGGGCCGGCAGGTGTTCTGATGGCGCGGCTCATCTATCTGATGGGGCCTTCCGGCGCAGGCAAGGACAGCCTGCTGGCCGCGCTGCGGGCCGACGCCGACCGCGCGCCGCTGGTGGCGCACCGTTACATCACCCGGCCGGCGGACGCCGGCTGCGAGAATCACATCGCGCTGAGCGAACCCGAATTTCTGCGCCGCCGCGCCAAGGGGCTGTTCGCGCTCGACTGGCAGGCGCACCAGCAGCGCTACGCGTTCGGGATCGAAGTGGATCTTTGGCTGCTGCAGGGGATCGACGTGGCGGTCAACGGTTCGCGCGCCCACCTGCCGCAGGCGCAGCAGCGCTACGGTACGCAGCTGCTGCCGGTATGCCTGCAGGTCAACGCCGCGATCCTGCGCCGGCGCCTGCAAGATCGCGGACGGGAAAGCGCTGAACAGATCGAGCAGCGGCTGGCGCGGGCGGCGGAATATCAGCAGAGTCTGCCCGCCGGCTGCCGGGTGCTGCACAACGACGGCCCACTCGACGATACCCTGGCGGCGCTGTTGGCGCTGCTGCCTACCGCCACCCGACAAGCTCAGGATGCAACGCCATGAACGACTTTGCCCAGCCGAAAATCGGCGACAACGTGACCCTTAACCGCACCCGGCTCGGCCAGTATGTGCATCTGGCCGACGATGCGATCCTGGAAGAGGTGGAGATGGGGGACTACTCCTACACCGCCGGGCACAACCAGATCTTTTACGCCACAATCGGCAAGTTCGTCTCCATCGCCTCCTATGCGCGCATCAATCCCGGCAACCACCCGACCTACCAGCGCATTGCGCAGCACCACTTCACCTATCGCGCTTCCGAATACGGGCTGGGGGAAGACGACGCGGCGTTCTTCGACTGGCGGCGCGAGCACCACGTCACCGTCGGCCACGACGTGTGGATCGGCCATAACGCCATCCTGATGCCGGGCGTCAGCGTCGGCAACGGCGCGGTGATCGGCAGCGCAGCGGTGGTCACCAAGGACGTGGAGCCTTACAGCATCGTCGCCGGCGTGGCGGCCAAGAAGATCGGCATGCGCTTCGACGATGCGCTGATAGAGCGTATCGAACGCAGCCAGTGGTGGCACTGGGATCACGCCACGCTGCAGGCGCGGCTGGCGGATTTTCGCGACATCAACCGCTTTGCGCAGAAGTACCTTTAACGGAGGGGGAGCGATGCAACTGACCTTTCTCGGCACCGGCGGCGCGCAGCAGGTGCCGGTGTTCGGCTGCGACTGCCTGATCTGCCAACGGGCGCGGCGCGAGCCGGCATTTCGGCGGCGCGCGTGCAGCGCCATGCTTAACTATCAGGGGGAAACGACCTTATTGGATGCGGGATTGCCGGCTTTGGAGCGGCGATTTTCGGCGGGGCAAATTCAACGTTTTTTACTGACACATTACCACATGGATCACGTTCAGGGGTTATTTCCTTTGCGTTGGGGGTGCGGAAATTCCATTCCGGTGTATGGCCCACCGGATGAACAGGGCTGCGACGACCTGTTCAAACACCCGGGCATTCTGGCGTTTCAGCCGCCGCTGGCGCCCTTCGCCACCGTCGAACTGGGCGGCATGCGCATCACCCCGCTGCCGCTGCAACACTCCAAACTGACCCACGGCTATCTGATCCAGGCGGCGGGCGCTGCGCTGGCCTACCTGACCGACACCGTCGGCCTGCCGCCGGCCACCGCCGACTATTTGCAGAACGTGGCGCTGGATCTGCTGGTGCTCGATTGCAGCCTGCCGCCTCAGCCGCAGGCGCCGCGCAACCACAACGACCTGACCCGCGCGCAGGAGACGCAGCGGTTGCTGCAGCCCAAACGCACGCTGCTGACGCACATCAGCCATCATCTCGATCTGTGGCTGCTGGACAATGAACTGCCCGCCGGGCTGGAGCTGGCGTTCGACCACCTCAGCGTCAGCCTCGGTAGCAGTGCAGCCGATCCGACTCCAGCATCCTGACCCCTTCGCCCGGCGTGAACGCCTGCTGCAGCAGCGTTTGCGCCACGTCTTTGGCGGCGACGGCGCGCCATTTGCCGGGCAGCAGCCTGAACAACGGCAGCGTGAGGCGCTCCATCAGGCGCGGCGCAGGGCGATCCCCCACCAGCATGGAGGGCCGCACCAGCGTCAGGCGCGGCCAGCGCTGTTCGCGCAGCGCCTGCTCCATCTCGCCTTTGGTGCGGTTATACAGGAAGGTGGAATCCGCGTTGGCGCCCAACGCGCTCACCACCAGACAGTGCTGCGCCCCCAACCGGCGGCCGGTCAGCGCGCTCTCCACCACCAGTTGGTAATCGACGTAGCGGAAGGCATCGGCGCTGCCCGCCGCCTGGCGGGTGGTGCCCAGGCAGCAGAACACCAGATCGACCGGCTGCTGCAGGCCGCTCAGCAGCTCGAACAGCGCATCGCCGACCGGATTGGTCAGCTTGCCGTGCGGCTGCAGGGGCGTGCGCGTCGGCGCCACAATGGCCGTTACCTGCGGATCGCTTTGTAACAACTGCAGCAACTCGCGCCCCACCAGCCCGGTTGCGCCGACTAACAGTGCTCGCGCCATGCGATCTCCCGTTGTAATCAATAGGTCGACTTAAAGTATAGACCGCGCCCAATGCAGCTTCTTGCCGAAGCCGAGGGTGTTGTCGGTCATCTTCACCTCGTGCAGATCCAGCCGCCATACCGAGGCCTTCATCGCCCTGGCGATCGGGAAGCGCTTGCAGTAACGCGCGCGCGCCGCCTCGGCCTCTTCGCCGCTCAGCAGCACCGCCTCGGCGCGGTACTGCACGCCGCGGATCAGCGCGATGCTTTTCGGTTTCGGCGCGATGGTGCCGACCACCCGGCCGTTGTTCAGCATCAGCCCGCCGTGGCGGGTGTGCGGTTCGGTCATCAGCCACAGCGCCATCGTCGCGGCGTCGAACACGTAAAAACAGTTGGCGCACCACATGTCGAGGCCGTCGCCGGCGCACAGCGTCAAGACATGTTGCTTGCCGATGAAATCCGCAATCTGTTGCCGTTGTTCTGGGGTATTCAAGGTTACTCGCCTCCCGGTTCACTCACTTCATCTTACCCTGCGTTGTTGAAGCGAGTCACAAATAACGATAATCACCAAAAATCCCATTCGAATATAAAATCACAATATCTGTATTTTTACTCATTTCAGCATCGAGCGGGTTTATAACATAAAAAAAACAAACCGGATTTATTTGATCGTTAGGCAACCGATTAATTGCGCCATTCTTTTATTCCCATCCTGACGGCACGCAAATTTAGCGCGTCTGCCCGGCGCCGATTAGCAATTTATTTACATGCTCATTTGTCTGCCTGGCCGCAGTTTATGCAACCCACTGCATAATCAATGAATAGTTATTTATAAACACCGGCATTTATGTGATGAAAATCACGATTTTCTGCCCATCTTGCGTTAAAATAGCGCCATCTTTTCACTCAGCAAGGTGGATTAGAAAATGGAAAACAATAACCGAAAAATGGCGCACATCAGGCGCACAACCCATATTATGATGATGGCTCATCGCAGCTGCTTTAGTTTCGCATTCTTCAACTACAGATAACCCTCACCCCCTCGCTCTTACGCCGTTGTTAAGAGTGTCTTTGCGTTTCACTTTATTCTCCGCACTCCGGTGATAATGTCTTTCCCCCGCAAACCGGGAAGGGCGCGCAATACATTTTTAATACCGTAAAAGAGCCTCCAAGAAAAATAAAACCAAGAACACAGTTAATGTCTTAGGGCATCGCTGGGTTCTCGTACACCTTTATTTTCGTGAAGGCGTTAGCGGCAAATGGAATTATTTGCCGACGGCGCGCCTTTGCCTGAAGAATGAGAAAAATGAAAAAATTAAAAATTGCCGCCAACACCCACACCCTCGGCTGCTTTGAAACTGAACGCGACATCGTCGATGTGCACCACAGCGATTTTAATGACGTCGCCGCCATCGTGCTGTCGGTAGACGACGTCGCGCAAGGCATGGTGGCGCGCATCGAAGAGCACGGCCTGAACATTCCGCTGTTCGTCGCCGTCTGCTGCGAAGAAGAGCTGGATAACGCCGTATTGCCGGCGCTGCACGGTGTGTTTGAGCTGTGCGGCAAGAATACCCAGTTCTACGGCAAACAGCTGGAGGCCGCCGCCGCCAAGTATGAGAGCGAGCTGCTGCCGCCGTTCTTCAATACGCTGACGCAGTACGTGGAAATGGGCAACGCCACCTTCGCCTGCCCCGGCCACCAGGGCGGCGAGTTCTTCCGCAAACATCCGGCGGGCCGCCAGTTCTTCGACTTCTACGGCGAAACGCTTTTCCGCTCCGACATGTGCAACGCCGACGTCAAACTGGGCGATCTGTTGATCCACGAAGGCGCGCCTTGCGCGGCGCAGCAGCACGCCGCCAAGGTGTTCAACGCCGACAAGACCTACTTCGTGCTCAACGGCACCTCGGCCTCGAACAAGGTGGCGACCAACGCCCTGCTGACGCGCGGCGATCTGGTGCTGTTTGACCGCAACAACCATAAATCCAACCACCACGGCGCATTGATCCAGGCCGGCGCCACGCCGGTTTATCTGGAAACCGCGCGCAACCCGTTCGGCTTTATCGGCGGCATCGACGCGCACTGCTTCGACGAGCGCTACCTGCGCCAGCAGATCCGTGAAGTGGCGCCGGAACGCGCCAACGAAGCCCGCCCGTTCCGCCTCGCGATCATCCAGCTCGGCACCTACGACGGCACTATCTACAACGCCCGTCAGGTGGTCGACAAGATTGGCCACCTGTGCGATTACATCCTGTTCGACTCCGCTTGGGTGGGCTATGAGCAGTTCATTCCGATGATGAAAGACTGCTCGCCGCTGCTACTGGAGCTGAACGAGAACGATCCCGGCATCATCGTCACCCAGTCGGTGCACAAACAGCAGGCCGGCTTCTCGCAAACCTCGCAGATCCACAAAAAAGACAAGCATATCAAGGGGCAGAGCCGCTACTGCAACCACAAGCGCTTCAACAACGCCTTTATGCTGCACGCCTCCACCAGCCCGTTCTATCCGCTGTTCGCCGCGCTGGACGTCAACGCCAAGATGCACGAGGGCAAGAGCGGCCAGCGCCTGTGGCAAGAATGTGTGCGCGTGGGCATCGAAGCGCGCAAAATGCTGCTGGATACCTGCACGATGATCAAACCGTTCGTGCCGGATCAGATCGACGGCAAGCCGTGGCAAGCCTATGACACCGCGGCGATGGCCAACGATCTGCGCTTCTTCAACTTCGTGCCCGGCGAAAAATGGCACGCTTTTGAGGGCTATGCCGAATCGCAGTACTTCGTCGATCCGTGCAAACTGCTGCTCACCACGCCGGGCATCGATACCGCGACCGGCAGCTACAGCGAGTTCGGCATCCCGGCGACCATTCTGGCCAACTACCTGCGCGAAAACGGCATCGTGCCGGAAAAATGCGATCTCAACTCGATCCTGTTCCTGCTGACGCCGGCGGAAGACATCGCCAAGATGCAACACCTGGTGGCCCTGATCGCCCGCTTCGAGAAGCACATCGAGCAAAACTCCCTGCTCAGCGAGGTGCTGCCTGCGGTCTATAAAAACCACCAGCAGCGCTACAAAAACTACACCATCCGCCAGCTGTGCCAGGAAATGCACGACCTTTACGTCAGCTATGACGTTAAAGAACTGCAAAAAGAGATGTTCCGCAAAAGTTATTTCCCGCGCGTAGTGATGAATCCGCAGGACGCCAATACCGAGTTTGTACGCGGCAACGTGGAATTGGTCTCGCTGGCCAAGGCCGAGGGGCGCATCGCCGCCGAAGGCGCCCTGCCTTATCCTCCTGGCGTGCTGTGCGTCGTGCCCGGTGAAATTTGGGGCGGCGCCGCGCAGCGTTATTTCCTGGCATTGGAAGAAGGCATCAACTTATTGCCGGGATTCGCGCCAGAATTGCAGGGCGTTTATATCCAACAGGATGAGGACGGCTGGAACCGCGCTTACGGCTACGTCATGAAAAATTAATCACCTTACGGGGCGGCGATTATTCTCGCCGCCCGGATCGCATCCTAAAAGAGAAAATGATCATGAGTAAGTCCAACAATAAAATGGGGGTCGTGCAATTAACGATCCTGACCGCCGTGAATATGATGGGTTCCGGCATAATTATGCTGCCGACCAAGCTGGCCGAAGTGGGCACGATTTCGATCGTTTCCTGGCTGGTGACCGCCGTCGGCTCGATGGCGCTGGCCTACGCGTTCGCCAAATGCGGCATGTTCAGCCGTAAATCCGGCGGCATGGGCGGCTACGCCGAATACGCCTTCGGTAAATCAGGCAACTTCATGGCGAACTACACCTACGGCGTTTCGCTGCTGATCGCCAATATCGCCATCGCCATTTCCGCCGTCGGTTACGGCACCGAGCTGTTCGACACCACGCTCAGCCCGCTCGGTATCTGTATCGCCACCATCGGCGTGCTGTGGCTGGCGACCGTCGCTAACTTCGGCGGCGCGCGCATCACCGGCAAAATCAGCGGCATCACCGTCTGGGGCGTGATCATTCCGGTGGTGGGCATCTCGGTCATCGGCTGGTACTGGTTCAGCGGCAGCGCCTACGTCGCCGCCTGGAACCCGCATCAGGTGCCGACCTTCGAAGCCATTGGCGCCTCGATCTCAATGACCCTGTGGGCGTTCCTGGGGCTGGAATCCGCTTGCGCCAACACCGACGTGGTGGAAAATCCGGAGCGCAACGTGCCGATCGCCGTACTGGGCGGCACACTCAGCGCGGCGGTGATCTATATCGTTTCGACCAACGTGATCGCCGGCATCGTGCCGAACATGGATCTGGCCAACTCCACCGCCCCGTTCGGGCTGGCGTTCTCCCACATGTTCAATCCGACGGTCGGCAAGATCATCATGGCGTTGATGGTGATGTCCTGCGTCGGCTCGCTGCTCGGCTGGCAGTTCACCATCGCCCAGGTATTCAAATCCTCCGCCGACAGTGGCTTCTTCCCGAAAATCTTCTCCAAGCTGAGCAAGGCCGACGCGCCGGTTAAAGGCATGCTGACCATCGTCGTCATCCAGAGCGGTTTGTCTCTGATGACCATCAGCCCGTCGCTGAACAAGCAGTTCAACGTGCTGGTGAACCTGGCGGTGGTGACCAACATCATCCCTTACATCCTGTCGATGGCGGCGCTGGTCATTATTCAGAAAGTGGCGAAGGTGCCGGACAACAAGGCGCGCATCGCCAATATCATCGCCGGCATCGGCGCGCTGTACAGCTTCTATGCGCTTTACAGCTCCGGTGAGGAAGCGATGATGTGGGGCGCCATCGCCACCTTCCTCGGCTGGACGCTGTACGGCATCGTCTCGCCGCGCTTCGAGCTGGCGGGAAAAAAGGGGTAAAGCGGTAAGGCTCCGGCGGCCGGGGATGGGATTGTGACGGCGAACATGCCATCATACGCCGACCCTGGCCACCGAAACGGCGTACGATGACCGACACTACCCCCACTCCCTGGCACCTCTACATGCTGCGTTTACCGAGCGGCATGCTGTATACCGGCATCACCACCGACGTGGCGCGCCGCCTGGCGCAACATCAGGCCGGCAAAGGCGCCAAGGCGCTGCGCGGTAAAGGGGAGCTGACGCTGGCGTTTCACTGCCAGGTGGGGGATCGCTCAACGGCGCTGAAGCTGGAATACCGCGTCAAACAGCTGAGCAAAATACAAAAAGAGCGGCTGGTGAATCACCCGCCGCTGTCGTTGGCGTATCTATTGCCGGTCGTTAAAAGCGATTAAACGGCGCCGAAAAAACCACTTCGCCGCTGACGCCATTCAGGGCGTCTTGCGCCAGCGAATACACCTGAAACGCGCTTTCCGTGTCCGGCCAGCGACAATTCAGGCCATAGGCGGCGGCCGGTTTGAAACCGAAGCGGCCGTAATAGGCCGGATCGCCCAGCACCACCACCGCGGCGTAGCTGAATTCGTTCAGCGAATCCAACCCCTCGTACACCAGCTTTTCAGCCAGCCCCTGACGGCGCAGGCTTTCATCTACCGCCAGCGGCGCCAGCGCCACCCATTGGCGATCTTCGCCGGCCACATCCACCGGGCTGAACGCGGCATAACCCACTACGCCGCCTTCGTCGTCAGTGGCGACCACGCCCAGCGTCAGCAGGCCGTCTTCGCGCAGCTGCTGCACCAGGTCGGCTTCATCGTCGCGGCCAAAGGCGCGGCGCAGCAAGGCATCGATACCCGCCGCGTCTACCGGTATCTCTACGCGGATCAGCATGATGCCGCCACACGGGAAGCCGACGCCGTGCCCTCCTGCAGCCCTGCTTCGACAAAATCAGCCAACTGCAACAGCCCCATACGCAGCGGCGCAGGCATGCTTTCCAGCTCAATGGCGTCCATCAAATTTTTCACATACAGGCCCAATTCGGTATCCCCTTCAATCTGCAGCCGACGCTGAAAGAACAGCGTATCCGGATCTTGCTTACGCGCCGCGATCAGGATCAGATCGTTGGCGTCGCCGCTGAAGCTGACGTCCGCTTCGGCGTGCTGGCTGACCACCAGTTTGTCGTTTTCTACCGTCATAAACCATTGTAGCGCCAGATCGCGAACTTCGATCTTTAACCAGCGCGATTCGAGAAATTCCAGATCGCCATCCGCCAACGCCTGGCGGAACTGCCAGCTCAGCACCTGTTGCAGCAGTTGGCGCTGCAGAGCGAACGGCGTGAATTTCAGCGGGATGCGCAGCAGCGACGGCCCCTGGCGCACAAGACGTGCTCGTAGTTGTTCCAACACGGTCATCCACTCCTTTTAATACGGACTACCGCTATTTTGCCACACTGACGCGCGGCTTCAGCGGTCTATATCAACAAATAGTGCATTTCACCGCCATGTTTATCAATACGCCATAAGCTGCCTCAAATCAAAACCCGTGCGCGCCCCTTTGCCTAAAATGGCCTCCCCGATTCGTGTTTGCCGGCGGAACACCGTCGTCGGCAACCTTTAAAGACAGCGTGCGCCCGGCCGGGCGTACGGCTAAGCCAGGATAAATCTATGGAGCTGCTTTGTCCCGCCGGCAACCTGCCGGCCCTGAAGGCCGCGGTGGATAACGGCGCCGATGCCGTTTACATCGGGCTGAAAGACGATACCAACGCGCGCCACTTCGCCGGCCTCAACTTCACCGAGAAAAAGCTGCAGGAAGCGGTCGATTACGTGCATCGCCACGGCCGCAAACTGCATATCGCCATCAACACCTTCGCCCATCCCGACGGCTACGCCCGCTGGCAGCGTGCGGTGGATATGGCCGCCCAACTGGGCGCCGACGCGTTGATTCTGGCGGATCTGGCGATGCTGGAATACGCCGCCCAGCGCTACCCGCAGCTGGAGCGCCACGTTTCGGTGCAGGCTTCCGCCACCAATGAGGAGGCGATCCGTTTCTACCAACGCAACTTCGAGGTCGGCCGGGTGGTGCTGCCGCGGGTGCTGTCGATGCACCAGGTGAAACAGCTGGCGCGTACCAGCCCGGTGCCGCTGGAAGTGTTCGCTTTCGGCAGCCTATGCATCATGGCCGAGGGGCGCTGCTACCTCTCCTCCTACCTGACCGGCGAGTCGCCGAACACCGTCGGCGCCTGTTCGCCGGCGCGATTCGTGCGCTGGCAGCAAACCGCACAGGGCATGGAGTCGCGCCTGAACGACGTGCTGATCGACCGCTATCAGGACCACGAAAACGCCGGTTACCCGACGCTGTGCAAGGGCCGCTATCTGGTGGACGACGTGCGCTACCACGCGCTGGAAGAGCCCACCAGCCTCAATACCCTGGAGCTGCTGCCGGAGCTGCTGGCCGCCAACATCGCTTCGGTGAAGATCGAAGGCCGCCAGCGCAGCCCGGCTTACGTCAGCCAGGTGGCGCGCGTCTGGCGCCAGGCGATCGACCGTTGCCAGGCCGATCCAGCCGCCTATCGCGCCGACGCCGCCTGGATGGAGACGCTGGGCGCGATGTCCGAAGGCACCCAAACCACGTTGGGCGCCTATCACCGCAAATGGCAGTAGCCGGAGGAAACATGAAATACGCACTCGGGCCGGTACTCTACTACTGGCCGAAAAACGACATCGCAACGTTCTATCAACAGGCGGCGGACAGCAGCGCCGACATCATTTACCTCGGCGAGAGCGTCTGCACCAAGCGGCGCGAGATGAAGGTCGGTGACTGGCTGGCGCTGGCGCGCGAAATCGCCCGCAGCGGTAAACAGGTGGTGATCTCCACGCTGGCGCTGCTGCAGGCGCCGTCCGAACTGAATGAGCTGAAACGCTATGTGGAAAACGGCGAGTTCCTGTTTGAAGCCAACGATCTGGGCGCGGTGAACATGGCGGCGGAGCGCGGCCTGCCGTTCGTCACCGGCCATGCGCTGAACTGCTACAACGCCTATACCCTGCGCCTGCTGCGCCGCCAGGGCATGATCCGCTGGTGCATGCCGGTCGAGCTGTCGCGCGACTGGCTGGCCAATCTGCTGACGCAGTGCGATGAGCTGGGCTTCCGCCACGACTTCGAGGTGGAGGTGCTGAGCTACGGCCACCTGCCGCTGGCCTATTCGGCGCGCTGCTTCACCGCCCGCTCGGAAAACCGCGGCAAGGACGAGTGCGAAACCTGCTGCATCAAGTACCCGCAGGGCCGCATGATGCGTTCGCAGGAACAACAGCAGGTGTTCGTACTCAACGGCATCCAGACAATGAGCGGTTACTGCTATAACCTCGGCAACGAGCTGCCGAACATGCAGGGGCTGGTGGACATCGTGCGGCTGTCGCCGCAGGGCGCCGAGACGCTGGCGCAGATCGATGCCTTCCGCGCCAACGAGCGCGGCGAGCAGCCGCTGGCCTTGACCGACCACGCCGACTGCAACGGCTACTGGCGCCGCGTGGCCGGGTTGGCGTTGGTGGGGTGATGGAGGCCGGCGCCGGGCTTTCCCTCGCCTGAGGGGCCTTTCAACGCCATTATTCGGCTGGCCGCCCGCGAGGAGAATGCGCCCGAAACCACACATCGGGCGCATTCAGCCAGAACAACGGCAGGCGATTACCCTTTCAACGCAATTCGCTTTAATGACTGCCACAGGCGTTCTTTATCGCCAACTTTCAGGTGGGTTTGTTCCAGGGATTTCATAAAAACAAACCTGTCATTAAAGCGCTCGCCTTTCTTCAATTTATTGCTGACGCTGGTCAAAATCTGGGTATTCAGCCGGCTGATTTTCGCTCTCACACTGTCCAGCGATTCAGGCTGCCAGCCGTTTTCCGGCGCCGAAAGCCAGTCTGCCCGGTAGCGATACTGAATCGCTTTGGCCGCATCCATTTGCGCCTGTATAAAAGGAGCCACCGACTTGCCATCCAATCCCAATGCTTCCGCCTCGCGGACTGAGTTGGCCAATACGTTGGCCTCCTGAGGCAAATCCTCAATGGCCAGATGGTTGTTTGCCTTATACCCGGCAACGTCTTTCATGTAAGACAATCGCTGGTTAATCAATGAGGCGGTCTCGTCGGTTTGAATAGGCTTTGCCACCGCCGTGATAGAGAAAAATAATCCAGCCAAAAGCAGCAACCCTCTCGTCACTTTAAAATCCATTTAACCTCTCCTGTCACAGCCCTGTTGGCAGTGGTTTTTGGCTCGCAACGAAATTCGCTATGCGTGCATAATCTTTTGCCACCGCCGGATGTTTGCGCCCGGGAAGAAACTCGAAGCTGCAGCGCTCGCCGTCTTTCACTAACTGCGACGCCAGATTCCTGACCTTCAACCTTGGGTTATCCCCTATGCGCTGGAAGATCTCTTTCTCAAGATCGGTACTGTCCGGCTCCGCCCGCTCCTCGCGGCTGCCTAAGAGCAGCGATAACCAATCAATGCTTGCGGCAAGCTTAACGTCGCCTTCGGGCAGCACTGCGCCATTCGCCCACCAGAGCGCGGGACTGGCGGCAACATAGCGCTGAAAAGCCGTTTGATGATGAAACGCCACGTATAAGGTGAAATGCCCGCCAAACGAATGCCCCGCCAGCGTTTGCATTTGCTTATTGACCTTAAAACGACATTCGACCCACGGTTTGACGACATCCTGAATAAATCGATAAAATTGCTCCGCTCCGCCCCCGTCTTTAAAGCGCTCGCTGCCATCGCTCACAGTATAGTCGAATGTGCGAGCCGCCTTAATATCGACCCCCTCCTGATAACCGATTCCAATATAAAGCACAGGGGATACATCATCACCGTGATAACCCGCCTTAATTAGGGTCTCAAAGTGTCTGTTGGCATCTAAAAAATACAACGGATTTAATTCGTTGCACCCAACATGCCGTTTATCGCATGCCAGGAAGACCTTATATTTTTGTCCATGATATTCAAACAGAACCGTTTGAACGCTTAACTTACCCGTCATACATCATGCTCCTTCATATTTATTACATAACGGCACCTATCTGAAACATCCCGTTTACAGACCAATCTCATGACTATGAGCGAGCAATCCATTTAATTACCCTACAATTAATGATTTCCGCACGCTAAGATCGTAAATCCCGAGGAGTTCATCACACACATCAACAATTAAGAAAATCTAATCATTTTGAGCGAAATAGAAATATAACAATTAAAATTGGATAAGCAATGTTCTATCCCGGCAAATATCACTTTTGGCTAAATAGTCGAAGGGTTATTTTTTAGGGATGATAAGGTTGAAAGAATTAGGAATAGCCTTATCAAAAAGAGAACATAACACTGCAACACAAACAGGCGTGATTGAAGGCGTGCGTGATTGTCGGCGGGCCAGACCGAATTTCAAGAAGGGGTTGCTGCGTGCCGTTAGCGAGGAGAGTTTATGCGCGGCCGAAACCCGATTGCCGGGTTGTGGTCGCTTTGCGTTATCCCCGCCGGCCGCGGGAATAACGCAATAACCCATTGGATTAATTATCTTTTGACGTCACCGGGAAAGGCATCAATGCCTCCCCTTACGCCCGCCGCTTCCTGAACATCCCGCGCAGCGCCACGCTGTTGCGCAAGAAGGCCACGCCGAAGCCCAGCAGGGTGTAGACCACGCCGAGTATCAGCATCATCACCACGTCGCCCCACACTTCATTCAGCGACAGCCCCATCTGGTTGACGCCGGCGATCGCCTTGGTGCCCCAGGTGGAGGGAATGCTGTACGAGATGGCGCGCACCCAGGCCGGCATCGACTGCAGCGGCCAGATGGTGCCGGACAGGTAGAAGACCGGCGTCGTGATGAACGCCAGCGTCAGGTAGATCATCTCGACGCTGCGCAGGCACTCGGTCACCAGCTTGCCCAGCCCCAATACCGCCAGCAGGAACGGGAAGGTCAGCAGCAGCAGTTCGGCGATGTTCGCCGTCTGCCTATAGCCCAATACCCACGGCCACAGCACGAACAGCACGATCGACAGGAACAGCCAGATCGGCAGCAGCGCCGTCAGCCCGCCGAGGTGCGCCGCCAGCGGCGCTTTGCCGCCGGGCATGCTCTTCATGGCGATATTGACGCGGATACAGGCGATCAGCAACGAGTGCTGCAACAGCATCACCAACAGCCCGGGGAAGATGATCGCCGCAAAGCTGATGCCGGGGTTGAACACGTCCAGCGTTTGTCCCAGTATCGGCGTCAGCAGTATCTGCGCCTGCCGTTCGCTGAAGCCGCTGCGCAGCAGCAGCCCGTTGTTGTACTCCGTCAGCAGTTGCTGATAGGCCGCCACCACGTCTTGTTGGATCTGGCCGTTAGCCAGGCGGTTGGTGGCGTCGCCGTAGACCGGCACCACGATGTTCTGCCCGCTGAGGATCTTCTTCTCCAGATCCACCGGCATGATGATCACCGCAAACAGCTTGCGCCAGCTGAGATCGCGCTGCGCCTGTTCCAGGCTGTCGTAGGTTTCAATCGCTATCTTGGACGTGGCGTCCAGCTGGCGGATCAGCTGCCGGCTGGCGGTGCTGTGATCCTGATCGACCACCCCCACCGGCAGATCCCAGACCGTGCGGTTGGCGTACACCAGGCTCATGATGCACAGCGACAGGATCAGCATCAGCCACACCGGCCGCTCCAGCATGCCGAGCAGCACCTTAACGAAGGTTTGCCAATAGAGCTTCATCCGGCGTCCCCCTCTTTTGCCAGCCTGGCCGGCAGGCGATTGCGCACCAGCAGCGCGGCCACCAGCGGATAGACCGCCAGCAGCGCGCACACGCTGAAAATGGCGCTGGCGTGCACCTGCCGCAGGAACACGTCAAACATCGCGTACAGCGCGTGGGTCAGCGGTTCGATGTTGGAAATGATGTGCGCCGGCAGCGGCATCGACAGCTCAGGCACCGCCATGCCGGAGAAGGTCATCGCGATACTGACCAAAATACCGATCAGGCTGTACGCGGTGATGGTACTGCCGGTAAAGGTGTACAGCAGCAGGCCGATGCTCTGCGCCGCCATCACGTAGAACAGGCCGATCATCAGCATAAACAGAGGATTGCCGCTGACGCGGGCGTCAAAGATGCCCACCAGCGCCGCGATCTCGACCATCAGCAGGGTGGTGAAACACAGCGTGTACGGCGCCAGCTTGCCGAGTAGCGCCAGGCTGAACGGCTTGGCCTGCAGCAGCGACTTGCTGCGCGCCAGCACGTAGATCATGCAGGTCACCGCGAACAGCTGCAGCAGATGGATGGTGGCGGCGAACTGCTGGTAATAGATATAGCTGCCGCTGGCGTTGAACAGGCTGCCGTAGGAGAGCGTCACGTCCGCCAACGGCGGCAGCGTTTTGCCCATCTCGGTGGCGATGATGCTGCGGGTGCTGGCGTTGATTTCGTTCATCAGGCCGCCAAAGTCCTGGGTGGAGTACAGCCCGGCGCCGTAGAACAACGCATTGTAGTACATCACCACGCTCGGCTGTTTGCCCGACAGCGCGTTGGCCTCAAGATCCGGCGGGATATACAGCAACGCGTAATCTTGCGCGCTGCGCAGGCGGCTCAGCGACTCCGGCAACCCGCCGCCGTAAGCCTCGACGTGGGCGTGCGAACCGGCGTCCAGCCGACGCGTCAGCGATTTGGACAGCGGGCTGTGATCGCTGTCCACCACCGAGACCGGCAGATCGAGCAGCGTGCCTTCGGAGAAGTTGCTGCTGATCAGCGCAAACAGGATCAGCGGAAAGATCCAGCTCAACCAGTGCACCACCGGGCTGCGAAAAGCGACGCGACACTCTTTGTCGAACGCGTGACTGAAGCAGCGCCAGCCGGCCCTTACTCTTTCCATTGCCATAAGGTGCTCATCCCCGGACGCAGGCCGTCCACCGGCTGTGACGGATACAGGCGCACTTCGAAGGTTTTCAGGTCGAAGTCGCCGGTGGCGCGGGTGGCGCGTTTGGTGGCGTAATCCCCCAGCGGCGCAATGTAGCGCACCTCGGTGTCGATCATTTTGTCCTTCAGCGCCGGCACCCGCAGCTTGACCTTGTCGCCTTTGCGCACGTGGGCCAGGATGTCTTCACGCAGGTTAAACACGAAGTAGGCGTCCGGCACCCGGATCAACGTCACCAGCGGGCTGCCGGCGTTCAGCAATTCGCCCACTTCGGCCGGGATCGGCCCCACTTCGCCGTCTACCGGCGCTTTCACCTGCAGATCGTCGCTCTGCGCCTGGATCTGCAGCAGGTTCTCTTCCGCCGCCCGCAGCGCCGCCGCATATTGCTGCCGCTGCTCGACGCGGTCGCCGTTGATGCCTTCATCCAGATTGGCCTTGGCGGCCTGCACCTGTTGGAAGGCGGTGTCGCGCGACCGGCGCGAAGCGTCCAGCTCGGACTTCGAGATATAGCCCTTGCCGGCCACGCTCAGGTTCCGGTTGTAGTCGTTTTGCGCATTGCGATACTGCGCCTCGGCCTGCGCCAGGTTGGCGCGCAGGTTGCGGATGCTCTCTTCACGGGTGCCGTGCAGCGACAGCTCGAGCTGCGCCTTGGCCTCGTCGCGCGTCGCCTGTGCGGAACGCAGTTGCGCCATCAGTTCGGGGCTATCGAGTTGAATGATCAGCTGGCCGCTTTTCACGTCGTCGCCGCGTTCGATCAGGCGTTCAACGACCCGGCCTTTCGCTTTGGATGCGACGATCACTTCGGGGGCATCCACTTCACCCTGCAGCAACAGATCCTGATTGTGCGCGCGGAACAGGATCGCCAATGCGATCGCCGCCAACATCAGCAACAGGGTAAACAGCGTCTTTTTTTTCATTATGTCAGCTCCCGGAACGGTAAGCGGCGGGCGGGGATAATTATTTCCATGTCTCAAATTGCTCCAAAAAACACCATTGCACTCATGAGGATATCACAAGCACATATCTCCTCTTTTATAACTATAAATTGGATTATGCTTTTAACACTAAAAAGCATCTTTTTTTCGGCCTTTTAGTATGCAGACTCCTGCAATCGCCCTTTAAGCGATCCACTCTCTGATGGACGATGTCATGACTGAACACACTGCCGTACCGCTTTCGGTACTGGATTTATCGCCAATCCCGCAAGGGGCCAAGGCGCGCGACGCTTTCCACTGTTCGCTGGATTTGGCGCAGCACGCCGAACGCTGGGGCTACCAGCGCTACTGGCTGGCCGAGCACCACAACATGACCGGCATCGGCAGCGCCGCCACCTCGGTGCTGCTGGGCTATCTGGCCGCCGGCACCCAGAGCATTCGCCTCGGCTCCGGCGGCGTGATGCTGCCGAACCATGCGCCGCTGGTGATCGCCGAACAATTCGGCACGCTGGAGTCGCTCTACCCGGGGCGCATCGATTTGGGGTTGGGCCGCGCGCCCGGCACCGATCAGCGCACCATGATGGCGCTGCGCCGCCACCTGTCCGGCGACGTGGATACCTTCCCGCGCGACGTGCAGGAACTGCAAAACTACTTCTGCGATGCGCAGCCCGGGCAACCGGTGCAGGCGGTGCCGGGCCAGGGGCTGCACGTGCCGCTCTGGCTGCTCGGTTCCAGCCTCTACAGCGCGCAGCTGGCGGCGCAGCTCGGCCTGCCGTTCGCCTTCGCTTCGCACTTCGCCCCGGATATGCTGTTCCAGGCGCTGCAGCTGTACCGCGAGAACTTCAAACCGTCCAAACAGCTGGCGCAGCCGCACGCCATGGTGTGCGTCAACGTGATCGCCGCCGACAGCGACCGCGATGCGCGCTTCCTGTTCAGCTCGATGCAGCAGCAGTTCATCAATCTGCGTCGCGGTTCGCCCGGCCCGCTGCCGCCGCCGGTGGATAACATTCACGCGTTGTGGACCGCCGGCGAGCAATACGGCGTCGAGCAGGCGCTGCGGATGTCGATCGTCGGCGATGAAAAAACGGTGCGCCACGGGCTGCAAACGCTGCTGCGTGAAACCGATGCCGACGAGATCATGGTAAACGGCCAGATTTTCGATCATCAGGCGCGGCTGCGTTCGTTCGAGATCGTCGCCGGCGTGAAGGGCGACATCGTGAAGGGCTAAAAAGCGAAGAGGCGGTGGGATCCCCACCGCCTTGGCGTTAACGCTGGATCAGGTAGCGAATGGTCGGCCCGTCCTGCTGGATATCCAGCACCTTGTAGCCGTGGTTGCGCGCATCGAGTGGGATGTTGTTGATCGACTGCGGGCAATCGCTGATCACCTCCAGGATCTCCCCCGGCTTCAGCTGCGGCATCGCCTCCAGCGTCGCCACCGCCGGGTATGGGCAAGGCTCGCCCAGCATGTCCAGCCGGTAGTCCGGCACTATCGTCGTTGCTTTCATGGCATGCTCCTCAAATTCACCACCTGCGCCTCAGGCCGGGCGCGGAAAAAGCGTTTCTCCCACCACAGCATGGCGGCGAAGGCCAGCGCCAGCAGCAGGTAAGTCACCAGCAGGCCGCCGATCGGGCCGAAGGTATCGAGCAGGTTGATCTTGTCGTAGTCGGTTGCCAGCGCCGGCGCCAAGTCATCCCAGTAATAGGCCAGCAGCGTAGCGCCGATGATGTTGCCCAACCCCACCCACCAGTAGTGCACCTGCCCTTCCACGGCGCGGTACATCCAACCGGTCTCGCAGCCGCCGGCCAGCACGATGCCGAAGCCGAACAGCAAACCGCCCAGCACCGCATTCGGGCCGGCCCACATGATCTTCGGCGCCACGCCGAGCTGCACGTAGCTGAAGATGCCGATGGCGCTCACCGCCATGCCGATGATGATGGCTTTCGCCATGTGAGTGCGGCCGGTGATCCACAGATCGCGGAACGCCGAAGTGAAGCAGATCTGCGCGCGCTCGATCAGCAGGCCAAAGCCGATGCCGAACAGCATGGCGATGCCGAGCTTCGGCGCATCGAACAGTGTCCACAGCGACCAGGCCACCGCCAGGCCGAAGACGGCCATGCCCAGCCGGAAGCGGCGGCGCGCCTGCTCAGGCTTCTGCGTCAGCGGCGCGGCGGCCTTCACCTTTTGCAATTTGACCGGGATGCGGAACATCGGCAGCAGCGTGAATTTGGCGCCGAAGTAAGAACCGGCGGCGGTCGCCAGCGCGAAAAACCAGGCATGCAACGAGAACTGAGGAATGCCGGTGAAGAATGCCGCCAGGTTGCACCCCATCGCCAGGCGCGCGCCGAAACCGGCGATGATGCCGCCCAGCAGCGCCTGGACGATGCGAATGCGATGCTGCGGTTGACGCAGCTTGATGTTGTTGGCCCACAACGCGGCGGCGATGCAGCCGGCGAACATGCCGATGATCATGCGCCCGTCGATGCGCTCCAGCGGCGTGCCCTGCAAACCGATCACCTTGAAATAGCCCCACTGCTCAGGGTGCAGACCGAACCACTGCAGCACATGGCCGCCCCAGCGCGTGAATTCGCCGGTCACCGCCCAGAAGGTGCCGGTCATGCCGAAGTAGTAGGTAGAGAGGATCCCGGCGGCGATCACCGCCGGCAGCGGCGCCCAAAAGCGCACCAGGTATTGAGATTTGAACTGCTGCCAACTCATGGCATCTCCCGTGCATATCATCCGTAAGAAAAAACCTTATGAATGATACGCCATTCAGGGGCGTTTGACGGCAATTTTCAGGCATAAAAAAACCAGCCCACAGGCTGGTTTTTCAGAGCGCTCACCGCGAACGGTGAATCGGCGATTACGCGTCGCCGAAACGACGACGTGGTGCCGCCGGGGCGCCGTCATCACGGCGTGGCGCCGGCTTGCCGTCACGGTTGTAGTTACCGCCACGACGCTCGCCGCCGTTACCGCCTTCACGACGTTCGCCGAAGGAACGACGTGGGCCGCCTTCGCGACGTTCGCCGTTGAACGGACGACCGTTGCCGCGACGCTCGCCACCGTTGCCACCGTCACGACGCTCGCGACGTTCGAACGGCTGTGCATCGCCCAGCAGCTGCATGTTCATCGGCTTGTTCAGGATGCGAGTGCGAGTGAAGTGATTCAGGATCTCGCCCGGCATGCCTTTTGGCAGCTCGATGGTGGAGTGGGAAGCGAACAGCTTGATGTTGCCGATGTAACGGCTGCTGATGTCGCCTTCGTTAGCGATAGCGCCAACGATATGACGGACTTCTACGCCATCGTCACGGCCCACTTCGATGCGGTACAGCTGCATTTCGCCAACGTCACGACGTTCGCGACGCGGACGATCGCCGTCACGGCTGTCGCGGCTGTCACGACGGTCGCCGCGGCGATCGTCACGGTCGTTGAACTCACGACGCTGACGCGGCTTGAAGACCGGATCCGGTGGCAGGATCAGCGGACGCTCGCCCTGAGCCATTTTCAGCAGCGCTGCGGCCAGGGTTTCCATATCCAGCTCTTCTTCCGGCTGCAGTTTGGTCAGCAGCGCGCGGTACAGATCCAGATCGCTGCTTTCCAGCTGCTGCTGAACTTTCGCGGCGAACTTGGCCAGACGACGCTCGCCCAGCAGTTCTGCGTTCGGCAGCTCCACTTCCGGGATGGTCAGCTTCATGGTGCGTTCGATGTTGCGCAGCAGGCGGCGTTCGCGGTTTTCCACGAACAGCAGCGCGCGGCCGGCGCGGCCCGCACGACCGGTACGGCCGATACGGTGAACGTAAGACTCGGAGTCCATCGGGATGTCATAGTTGACAACCAGGCTGATGCGCTCAACGTCCAGACCACGGGCCGCAACGTCGGTGGCGATCAGGATATCCAGACGACCGTCTTTCAGGCGCTCCAGGGTCTGCTCACGCAGCGCCTGGTTCATGTCGCCGTTCAGCGCGGCGCTGCTGTAACCGCTGCGCTCCAGCGCTTCGGCCACTTCCAGGGTCGCGTTCTTGGTACGAACGAAGATGATCGCCGCGTCAAAGTCTTCGGCTTCCAGGAAACGCACCAGCGCTTCGTTTTTACGCATGCCGTAAACCGACCAGTAGCTCTGGCTGATGTCCGGACGGGTGGTGACGCTGGACTGGATGCGCACTTCCTGCGGCTCTTTCATGAAGCGGCGGGTGATGCGACGGATCGCTTCCGGCATGGTGGCGGAGAACAGCGCGGTCTGATGTTCAGCCGGGATCTCAGCCATGATGGTTTCTACGTCTTCGATAAAGCCCATGCGCAGCATTTCGTCGGCTTCATCCAGCACCAGACCGCTCAGGTTGGAGAGGTTCAGGGTGCCGCGCTTCAGGTGGTCCAGCAGGCGGCCTGGGGTACCCACAACGATTTGCGGGCCCTGGCGCAGAGCGCGCAGCTGCACGTCGTAACGCTGGCCGCCGTACAGGGCTACCACGTTAACGCCGTTCATGTGTTTGGAGAAATCGGTCATCGCTTCGGCAACCTGAACCGCCAGTTCGCGGGTCGGTGCCAGCACCAGGATCTGAGGTGCTTTCAGGTCTGCCTGCAGGTTGTGCAGCAGCGGCAGCGAGAACGCTGCAGTTTTACCACTACCGGTCTGTGCCATGCCCAGCACGTCGCGGCCGTTCAACAGGTGAGGAATACACTCAGCCTGGATCGGAGATGGTTTTTCATAGCCCAGATCGTTCAGGGCGGAAATGATTGGAGCAGACAGCCCCAGATCAGCAAAAGAGGTTTCAAACTCAGTCGTCATGTACACGTGCCTCATTAATAATGGCAGCCAGTCTACATAACTCGTCGAGAAAATTTTCAGTCATTTTCATTGAAAAGTGTGAACCGGCTCAAATTAGATTATAAAACGAACAAAAAAGCCCTCGCCCGTTAAGGCGATAACTTTGGTTAAAAACCAATGTTCATCAGGCTGATAGGTGTTCGTCAGCTATTGCTGGTCCGATTCCGATAGGTCGTC
Organism: Serratia sp. ME47; assembly: GCF_903970925.1. Taxonomy (NCBI): domain Bacteria; kingdom Pseudomonadati; phylum Pseudomonadota; class Gammaproteobacteria; order Enterobacterales; family Yersiniaceae; genus Serratia; species Serratia sp. ME47. The sequence continues at coordinate 143,386 of NZ_CAJCKE010000005.1, forward strand.
TTGCTCTTGGCCCAAAAGCGCCAATTCCAACAATGCATAGCGGTGCTCAACGAAGTTGTGAACGTTGTTAGACACCGTCAGTTTGAACAGCGCCGAAGCGGTGTCCTTGTCCCCCAGACTCAGGTAGTGTTTACCCAAATAGAAGTCAGTTTCACTGAGATGCTCAGCGAGCGAAGTGTTATCCGTTGCATCTGCCTTGAGGCGTTCCATCAGCGTTTTTTCGCTGATCTTGCCCAGGTAGAATTCGACAATATTCCATCCCCATTGCCCTCTGTCCGCTTTGTCATAGCGCTGCTGAAGCGCTACCTCGGCCTTCTTGGGATCGATTTCTCGCTCCACCAGATACAGCCATAACGAACGGAAGGGATCGTTTGGGTCGTCTTGATAAAACGCCTGCAGATCATCCTGCGCCAACGGGAAGCGGCCGCCATAATACAGTGCGATGCCCCGGTTTAAACGCGCGTAATTGTAAGTTGGATCAAGCTCTAGTACAGAATCAAACGCTTCATAGGCAGCATCAAAATTGCCTGCCTGCGTTAAGTAAATGCCCAGGTAGTTGAAAACTTCCGGCATGTCGGGACGTATCGCCAGCGCCTGCGAGAAATCATTGCGCGCTAATGCACGTAACCCGAGGCTATCATACAGCACACCGCGCTCATATAAAAGCTGTGCGCGTTCGTCATCCGTCAGTGCCCGGCTGGCAAGAATTTGTTCCATGCGCGCCAGGATCACTTCCTGCTGCAACGTAGGCTGCAACGGGATTGCCAAAACTTCGTCTTTACGCCAATCATGGTTGCTGCATCCTGCCAGCATGAGTGCTGTCGCAACGTAACACCAGCGCAAGAAAGGCTTCATTTCCCACTCCCGAAGACAAACATTGGATGAACGTCCTGTCCTCCGTTTGCTAAAACGCGGGCATCCTACCCGCGCGATACGAACAGCTCCCAACCCCGTGGCGGGGAGCTGTAAAACTATCTATACAGTTATTCTGCTTCAGGCGCAGGTGAACCTGCTTCCGGCGCCATCGCTTCTTTGATGCTCAGACGCACGCGGCCCTGACGGTCAACTTCCAGTACCTTAACCGGCACTTCCTGACCCATCTGCAGATAGTCGGTCACTTTCTCAACGCGCTTGTCGGCGATCTGAGAAATGTGCACCAGGCCTTCTTTACCACCGCCGATAGCGACGAATGCGCCGAAATCAACGATACGGGTCACTTTACCCTGGTAGATACGGCCCACTTCGATCTCTGCCGTGATCTCTTCGATGCGACGGATAGCGAATTTCGCTTTCTCACCGTCGGTCGCAGCGATTTTAACTGTACCATCATCTTCAATTTCGATGGTAGTGCCAGTCTCTTCGGTCAGCGCGCGGATAACGGAACCGCCCTTACCGATCACGTCTTTGATTTTATCCGGGTTGATGCGGATAGTATGAATACGCGGTGCGAATTCGGAGATATCGCCGCGCGGGGTGCTGATAGCCTGTTCCATTACGCCCAGGATGTGCAGACGCGCGCCCTTGGCCTGGTTCAGAGCCACCTGCATGATTTCGCGGGTGATGCCTTCGATTTTGATGTCCATCTGCAGCGCGGTGATACCGTCGCGGCTACCGGCCACTTTGAAGTCCATGTCGCCCAGGTGATCTTCGTCACCCAGAATGTCGGACAGAACCACATAGTTGTCGGCTTCTTTCACCAGGCCCATCGCGATACCCGCAACGGCAGCCTTGATTGGCACACCGGCGTCCATCAGCGCCAGAGACGCGCCGCACACGGAAGCCATGGAAGAAGAACCGTTGGATTCGGTGATTTCAGACACCACGCGAACCGTGTACGGGAAATCTTCCGGTTTAGGCATCATAGCCAATACGCCGCGTTTCGCCAGGCGACCGTGACCGATTTCACGACGCTTAGGAGAACCGACCATGCCGGTTTCGCCTACGGAGTACGGAGGGAAGTTGTAGTGGAACAGGAAGCTGTCGGTCTTCTCGCCCATCAGCTCGTCCAGGTTCTGTGCGTCGCGCGCGGTGCCCAGGGTCGCGGTAACCAGCGCCTGAGTTTCGCCACGGGTGAACAGCGCGGAACCGTGGGTGCGCGGCAGTACGCCGGTGCGCACGTCCAGGCCACGGATCATGTCTTTTTCACGGCCGTCGATACGCGGCTCGCCACGCAGTACGCGGCTGCGCACCACGTTCTTCTCGACGGTGCCCAGGATGTCCTGGATTTCGCCGGCGTCCAGCGTCTCGTCCTGCGCCAGCAGGGTTTCAACCACGCTGTCTTTGATCGCGTCAACCTGGGCGTAACGCTCTTGTTTTTCGGTAATGTGGTAAGCGTCGCCCAGGCGAGCTTCGGCCAGTTCAGCCACGCGCGCGTGCAGCGCTTCGTTGACCGCAGGCGCCTGCCAATCCCACTTCGGCTTGCCGGCTTCGGCAACCAGCGCGTTGATGTTTTCGATAACCACTTGCTGCTGGTCGTGACCGAACACCACGGCGCCCAGCATCTGATCTTCGCTCAGCACGTCAGCTTCGGATTCCACCATCAGCACCGCGCCGGCGGTACCGGCAACCACCAGATCCAGACGGCTTTCTTTCAGCTCGTCGGTCGTCGGGTTCAGTACGTACTGATCGTTGATGTAACCTACGCGCGCGGCGCCGATTGGGCCGTTGAACGGAATACCGGACAGGCTCAGGGCGGCAGAGGCACCGATCATCGCAACGATGTCCGGGTTCACCTGCGGGTTAACGGAAACCACGGTCGCGATCACCTGAACTTCGTTCAGGAAGCTGTCCGGGAACAGTGGACGGATCGGGCGGTCGATCAGACGGGAAGTCAGGGTCTCGCCTTCGCTCGGACGGCCTTCGCGACGGAAGAAGCTGCCCGGGATACGGCCGGCGGCGTAGGTACGCTCTTGGTAGTTAACGGTCAGCGGGAAGAAGCTCTGGCCCGGCTTGGCTTTTTTCTGGCCAACGACGGTAACGAATACGGCGGTGTCATCCATGCTCACCATAACGGCGGCGGTGGCCTGACGCGCCATCATACCGGTTTCGATGGTGACGGTATGCTGGCCATACTGGAATTTGCGAATGATCGGTGTCAGCAAAATTATATCCTTGATTAACGGCGCGCAATCGCATTGACGACTCGACACGCCTGTGACTCGATTTGCCTTCTCACTACATCCTCGCGACTAATGACAATCCTTATCTCAGGCGGGAGATAAAGCCTCTCATTAGCCGCGCGAACCTCTGTAACGGAAGAACCTGTTTGGAAACATCAGTAATACATTAACCTGATTTGCTTATGCTTCCTAGAAGAAAGGGGCCAAAATAGGCCCCTTTCCACTGAAACTTGCTAGATTAGCGACGCAGACCCAGACGCTCGATCAGGCTGGTGTAACGTGCTACATCTTTACGCTTCAGGTAGTCCAGCAGCTTACGACGCTGAGAAACCATACGCAGCAGACCACGACGGCTGTGGTGATCTTTTTTGTGCTCGGAGAAGTGGCCTTGCAGATGGTTGATCTGCGCAGTCAGCAGGGCAACCTGAACTTCGGTAGAACCGCTGTCGTTAGTACCACGACCGAAATCAGCTACGATTTGAGCTTTAGCTTCAACACTTAGAGACATTGTAATACTCCAGATTATAGATAATAAAAACAGGCGCCGATCTCTAATTCAGCAACCCAATGCATAAGCTGCGCCATTCTACTCTTAGCGCAGTGCGATCGCAAGGCGACGCAGTGCCCCGCCGTCAGTCGAAATGCTCAACCACCAGGCGGCGCGGCGCCACGCGACCATCCTCGGCGATGTCGCCAACGCCGATGAATTTTCGCTCTTCACCCTCGGTGATGCGCACCAGGCCGGATGCCGGCGCGCCGGCCACTTGCACCGGTTGCCCCTGCTTGACGTAACCCGCCACCACCGGCAGCAAATTCACTTCCGGATAGTTCTCAACCGGGCTGTCCATCGGCATCAGCAGCGGATCGAGCAGCTCGCCGGGCGCGATCGCTTGTTCCTGCGCCTGCGCCACCAAGGCGTTCAGCTGTTCCAGCGTCACCATGCGCGCGATGGGATAAGTCGCCACCTGCAGGCGGCGCAGATAGATCACGTGCGCGCCGCAGCCCAGCAGCTCGCCGAGATCGTCGGTAATGGTGCGGATGTAGGTGCCTTTTGAGCAGTGAATCTCCAGCTCGAGTTCATCCCCTTCCCAGCGGATAAACTGCAGCTCGTACACCGTAATGCTGCGCGCTTCGCGCGGCACTTCGATGCCCTGGCGCGCATACTCGTAGAGTTTCTTGCCCTGGTATTTCAGAGCCGAATACATCGACGGCACCTGCTGGATGTCGCCGCGGAAGGTGTCCAGCGCCGCGTCGAGCTGTGCCTGGGTGAAGTTCACCGGGCGTTCCTGCACGATCTGCCCGTCGGCGTCGGAGGTATCGGTACGCTGCCCCAGCTTGGCGATCACCCGATAGCGCTTGTCGGAATCGAGCAGGTATTGCGAAAACTTGGTCGCTTCGCCCAGGCAGATAGGCAGCATGCCGGTCGCCAACGGATCGAGCGCGCCGGTATGGCCCGCTCGGTTGGCGTTGTACAGACGTTTTACTTTTTGCAGCGCATCGTTGGACGACAACCCCTGCGGCTTGTCCAGCAACAGCACGCCGTGGATGTCACGGCCGCGGCGACGAGGGCGACTCATTAATCCTCCTTGTCATCGCCTGAGGCGGAACGGCGCTCTGCGTCGTTCTTCACCACGTTGGTCACCAGGTTGGACATGCGCATGCCTTCCACCAGGGAGTTGTCGTAAGCGAAGGTCAGCTCCGGCACCACGCGCAGGCGCATCGCTTTGCCCAGCAGGGTGCGGATATAGCCGGAAGCGTCCTGCAACGCTTTGATGCCGTTGGTGACCAGATCCGGATCGTGGTTCTCGGTCAGCACGTTCAGGAAGGTGACGTAAACCTTGGCATACGCCAGGTCGCGGGACACTTCCACGCCGGAAACGGTCGCCATGCCGACGCGCGGATCTTTCACTTCACGCTGCAGAATGATCGCAATCTCTTTCTGCATCTCTTGCGCCACGCGTTGACCGCGGCTGAATTCTTTTGCCATTTTGGATTCTCCAGACAAATCGGGGGGCACAAAGGCCCCCCGTAAACAGATATAAGCAGATGTGCAATCGTTAAGCGATGGTGCGTTGGATCTCAATGATTTCGAACACTTCGATCATGTCGCCGACGCGCACGTCGTTATAGTTCTTAACGCCGATACCACATTCCATGCCGTTACGGACTTCGTTAACGTCATCTTTGAAGCGACGCAGGGATTCCAGCTCGCCTTCATAGATAACCACGTTGTCGCGCAGTACGCGGATTGGGTTGTGACGCTTGATGGTCCCTTCGGTAACCATACAGCCGGCGATAGCGCCGAACTTAGGCGATTTGAACACGTCGCGCACTTCGGCCAGGCCGATGATCTGCTGCTTGTATTCCGGCGCCAGCATACCGCTCATCGCCTGCTTCACTTCGTCGATCAGGTTATAGATCACGGAGTAGTAACGCAGATCCAGGCTTTCCGCTTCGATCACGCGGCGCGCAGAAGCGTCGGCACGCACGTTGAAGCCCAGGATGATGGCGTTGGAAGCCGCAGCCAGCGTCGCGTCGGTTTCGGTGATCCCACCTACGCCGGAGCCGACAATCTTCACCTTCACTTCGTCGGTGGAGAGTTTCAGCAGCGAGTCGCTGATCGCTTCGCAAGAACCCTGTACGTCGGATTTCAGTACGATGTTCAGCTCGGACACTTCGCCGTCGGTCATGTTGGCGAACATGTTTTCCAGCTTGGACTTCTGCTGACGCGCCAGTTTGACTTCGCGGAACTTGCCCTGACGGTACAGCGCCACTTCACGCGCTTTCTTCTCGTCACGCACCACGGTCGCTTCGTCACCCGCTGCAGGCACGCTGGACAGACCCAGGATTTCCACAGGGATAGACGGACCGGCGGAGGTCACTTCACGACCCAGCTCGTCACGCATCGCACGCACGCGGCCGTATTCGAAGCCGCACAGGACGATGTCGCCCTTGTTCAGCGTACCTTCCTGAACCAGCACGGTAGCAACCGGGCCACGGCCTTTATCCAGGAAGGACTCGATCACTACGCCGCTCGCCATGCCGCTGCGAACCGCTTTCAGCTCCAGAACTTCGGCCTGCAGCAGGATGGCCTGCAGCAGCTCGTCGATACCGGTACCGGCTTTCGCGGACACGTGAACGAACTGCGCTTCGCCGCCCCACTCTTCCGGCATAACGCCGTACTGAGACAGTTCCTGCTTAACGCGGTCCGGATCGGCTTCCGGTTTGTCGATTTTGTTCACCGCAACCACCAATGGCACCTGCGCCGCTTTCGCGTGCTGGATAGCTTCGATGGTTTGTGGCATCACGCCGTCGTCGGCCGCCACCACCAGAACCACGATGTCAGTCGCCTGAGCACCGCGAGCACGCATCGAGGTAAACGCGGCGTGGCCCGGGGTGTCCAGGAAGGTGATCATGCCGTTCTCGGTTTCTACGTGGTAGGCACCGATGTGCTGGGTAATGCCGCCGGCTTCGCCCGCCGCCACTTTGGTGGAGCGGATGTAGTCCAGCAGAGAGGTTTTACCGTGGTCAACGTGGCCCATGATGGTCACGACCGGCGCGCGCGGCTCGGCCGCAGCGCCCGTATCACGGTCGCTCATCAGCGCTTCTTCCAGCTCGTTTTCACGACGCAGGATAACTTTGTGGCCCATCTCTTCGGCAACCAGCTGTGCGGTTTCCTGGTCGATAACCTGGTTAATGGTGGCCATGGCGCCCAGTTTCATCATCACTTTGATGACCTGAGAACCTTTGACCGCCATCTTGTTGGCCAGCTCGGCCACGGTGATGGTTTCACCGATCACCACGTCACGGTTAACCACCTGCGCCGGCTTGTTGAAGCCCTGCTGCAGAGCGCTAGGCTTGCGTTTGCCGCCTTTGCCGCCACGGGTAACGGCACGCGCTTCTTCACGATCCGCTTTGGATTCGGACAGCTTGTTGCCTTTCTTCTGCTTGGTGGCTTTGCCGCCGCGGGTGCGGCTGCGACGATCGCCTTCAACTTTGGCGTCGTTTTCATCTTCAGCGGCACGGGCGTGCTGAGAGGTGGTCACGTGATAGTCGGCGCTTTCAACCGCAGCGCTAGCCGCGTCGGCCTGGGCCCACTTCTCGCCGTTCTCTTCGGCCATGCGACGGGCTTCTTCCGCCACGCGCTTGGCTTCCTCTTCAACCTTGCGGCGCACTTCCTCTTCCGCTTTACGTTTCAGTTCAGCGGCTTCGGCTTCACGGCGTGCTTTTTCCGCCTGAGCTGGCTTGGTCATTTCGTCGGTATGTTGATTGGTCACTTTTTCTTTTTCCGCTGAATTACGCTTAGCAATCTCCGCGGCCTCACGTTTGGCTTGCTCTTCGGCTGCGCGCTTCGCTTCCGCTTCGCGTTTTGCGAGCTCTTCCGCTTCGCGCCGTGCCTGCTCTTCCGCTTCACGCTGTGCCTGCTCTGCCGCTTCAGCCAACTGGGCTTCCTGCGTATCGCGATTTACATAAGTGCGTTTCTTGCGGACCTCAATTTGCACCGATTTACTTTTACCGCCGGTGCTCGGGATATTCAAGGTGCTGCGCGTTTTGCGCTGCAAAGTGAGTTTACCCGGCGCGCTGCCGTGTTCACGGTTCAGGTGCGCCAGTAATGTTTCTTTTTCTTGCTGGGTAACAGAGTCCGACTCGGACTTGTTGATCCCTGCATCAGCAAACTGCTGTACCAGGCGATCAACCGGAGTCTGAATCTCTGCTGCCAGCGATTTTACGGTTACATCTGTCGTCATGCTGTTCCTTCCTGCTACAGTTATTACGCGTTGTCGCCAAACCAACAGATATTGCGTGCAGCCATGATCAGCTCGCCGGCTTGCTCATCGCTAAGCCCTTCAATATCAGCCAGATCGTCAACACCCTGCTCGGCAAGATCTTCCAGCGTACAAACCCCACGCGCGGCCAGTTTAAAGGCCATGCTGCGCTCAAGACCCGGCAGGTTGAGCAAATCGTCGGCCGGTTTGTTGTCGCCCAGGCTTTCTTCTTGTGCCAGGGCCAGCGTGGTCAATGCAGCTTTGGCGCGTTCGCGCAATGCTTCAACCGTATCTTCATCCAGACCGTCGATTTCCAACAGCTCTTTGATCGGCACGTAGGCCAGCTCTTCCAGCGTGGAGAAGCCTTCTTCAACCAGTACGGTTGCGAAATCTTCGTCGATATCAAGATACTTGGTGAAGGTATCAATAGCGGCATGAGCCTCGGCCTGGTGCTTGGCCTGCAGGTCGTCCGCCGTCATCACGTTCAGTTCCCAACGATCGTCGCCGCGGTGTTGTTTCAGCAGTTGGGAAGCCAAACGCACGTTTTGGCCGTTACGGCCGATCGCCTGCGCCAGGTTGCTGGCTTCAACGGCGATATCCATGGTGCAGTTATCTTCGTCTACCACGATCGACGCGACGTCGGCCGGCGCCATGGCGTTGATGACGAATTGCGCAGGATTATCATCCCACAGGATGATATCGATGCGTTCGCCGCCGAGCTCGCTCGACACGGCCTGAACGCGCGCACCGCGCATACCTACGCAGGCGCCGACCGGATCGATGCGCTTGTCGTTGGTTTTCACTGCAATTTTCGCACGGGAGCCTGGATCGCGGGCTGCCGCTTTAATCTCGATCACTTCTTCGCCGATTTCCGGCACTTCGATGCGGAACAGCTCTTTCAGCATTTCCGGGCTGGAACGGCTGACGAACAGCTGCGCGCCGCGAGCTTCGGGACGTACGGCATACAATACGCCGCGAATGCGGTCGCCCGGACGGAAGTTTTCGCGCGGCAGCATGTCTTCACGGCCAATGACCGCTTCGGCGTTGTTGCCCAGATCAAGCGCGATGCTGTCACGGTTCACTTTCTTCACCACGCCGGTGACGATCTCACCTTCGTGTTCACGGAAAGCGTCGACCACCATCGCGCGCTCGGCCTCGCGCACTTTCTGCACGATAACCTGCTTGGCGGTTTGGGTGGTGATGCGGTCGAAGGTCACGGATTCGATCTGATCTTCGACGTATCCGCCGAGCTCGATGCTCGGATCTTCAAACTGAGCGGCTTCCAGCGTGATTTCACGCGTCGGCTGAGTCACTTCGTCTACGGCGACCCAACGGCGGAAGGTATCGAAATCGCCGGTTCTGCGGTCAATGCTGACGCGCACGTCGATTTCCTGCTCGTATTTTTTCTTGGTTGCGGTGGCTAATGCAGTTTCCAGCGCTTCGAAAATCTTCTCGCGCGGAAGGGATTTTTCATTGGAAACTGCTTCAACAACAGCCAGAATCTCTTTGTTCATCCTAGTTGCCTCTTCCAAACTTTAAAAGTGGGGTACCAGGTTCGCTTTCTGGATGTTGCTCAGCGCGAACACTTCATCTTTCCCTTCCACAGTAACCGTGATCATCTCGCCTTCGACAGACTTGATAATACCCTGCCACTTGCGACGGTTCTGTACCGCCATGCGCAGGACCAGGCTGACTTCTTCACCGAGGTAACGCGTATAGTGTTCTGCGGTGAACATCGGGCGATCAAGGCCAGGAGAGGAGACTTCCAAGTTGTAAGCGACCGTGATTGGATCTTCGACGTCCAATACAGCGCTGACCTGGTGGCTGACATCAGCGCAATCATCAACATTGATGCCGTTATCACTATCAATATAGATGCGGAGCGTCGATTGGCGCGCACGAATGAATTCGATGCCTACAAGCTCAAAGCCCAACGCTTCTACCGGTGCCGAAAGCATCTCTGTTAACTTTTGCTCTAATGTGGACAAGCCCACCCCCAAGACATAAAAAAAGGGCTAAATAGCCCAGTGATTCTGTTGCCAAATAACAAAAAACCCCGAAAAATCGGGGCTTTATGCAACTGGACCCTGTTTGCCGCTAGGCGGCCTCGGTACAACTTTCGAGCAAGTGTCATTTTCAAATGTTGATCGAGAAAAGCGGGTTTCAATCGAAAAGTGTATTTGAAAATAAACACTTAAAGGAAAGTGGTTGCGGGGGCCGGATTTGAACCGACGACCTTCGGGTTATGAGCCCGACGAGCTACCAGGCTGCTCCACCCCGCGTCCGAAAACGTGGCAAATACTACGCCGATAATCGCAAAATTGCAAGTTATCTCTGGGATTTGGTACCGAGGATGGGACTCGAACCCACAAGCCCGTTAGGGCACTACCACCTCAAGGTAGCGTGTCTACCAATTCCACCACCTCGGTACTGATTCTTACTGCTAACGGCCGTTGTTCTTTCGAGTTCACAACCACCGTTTTCAAACTTTGTTACGGCTTACTGCGGGATATCGCTGCTCGGCTTGGCTGGTGCCGCCGGCGCGGTCGTCTGCTCAGTTTTCACTGGCTGACCCAGGTTTTCCCACTCGCTGCCTTTCTTGCTCTGGTTGCTGCTGAGGTTGCCCAGAATCAGGCTGATGACGAAGAACAGCGTCGCCAGCACAGCAGTCATGCGGGTCATAAAGTTACCGGAACCACTCGAACCGAACAATGTGCCTGATGCACCTGCTCCGAAAGAGGCTCCCATATCAGCGCCTTTACCTTGCTGCAACATAATCAGAGCAACCAGCCCGATTGAGATCAGCAGGAAAATTACCAGAAGAGCTTCGTACATAGTAGTACCCGTATCCTTGCGGCCTTACCGCATGCCAAATGCTTCACACTCATCAAGCAGGCGTTTTTATAAACTGCCTACTGAAGCGGGTGTGAATACTAACCAAAGCCGCCAACCCGCGCAAGGGCAATTTGCAGCCGCCGGCGCGTTTGCGGAAAAAAACGCCAACAATCGCCTGTTCGGGCTCAGCGATGCCAAGCCCGGCGGCTAACTGTCTGTTTTAACCTGCGGATTTCACCGCGTCGGCGATGCGATGCGCCAGCGCGGTCACCTGCTGCTCGTCTTCGCCTTCCACCATCACGCGGATCAGCGGCTCGGTGCCCGATTTGCGCAGCAGCACCCGGCCGCGGCCGGCCAGCTCGGCCTCCACCTGCTCGGTGACTTTGCGCACCGCGTCGGACTCCAGCGGGTTGTGCTCGCCGGCGAAGCGCACGTTGACCAGGATCTGCGGCAGCAGCTTCATGCCGCTGCACAGGTCATGCAGGCTCATGTGATTGCGCACCATGGCGGTCAGCACCTGCAGCCCGGCCACGATGCCGTCGCCGGTGGTGGTTTTGTCCAGCAGGATCACATGGCCGGAGTTTTCCGCGCCGATGCGCCAGCCCAACTCCTGCAGCTTCTCCAGCACGTAGCGGTCGCCCACTTTGGCGCGAGCGAACGGAATGCCCAGCTGTTTCAGCGCCAGCTCCAACCCCATATTGCTCATCAGGGTGCCGACCGCGCCGCCGCGCAGCTGGCCCTGACGCAGGCCTTCACGGGCGATGATGTACAGGATCTGGTCGCCGTCCACCTTGTTGCCCAGGTGATCCACCATCATCACGCGGTCGCCGTCGCCGTCGAACGCCAGGCCGACGTGCGCTTTTTCCTTCAGTACGCGCTCTTGCAGCTGACGCACATCGGTAGCGCCGCATTTTTCGTTGATGTTCATCCCGTCCGGCTCAACGCCGATGGCGATCACCGTGGCGCCCAACTCGCGCAGCACGCTCGGCGCGATGTGGTAAGTCGCGCCGTTGGCGCAGTCAACCACGATTTTCAGCCCCTTCAGGCTCAGCTCGCTCGGGAAGGTGCCTTTGCAGAATTCGATATAGCGGCCGGCGGCGTCGATGATGCGGCTGGCTTTACCCAGCTCGGCGGACTCCACGCAGGTCAGCGGTTTTTCCATCTCGGCTTCGATCGCCTCTTCGACGTTGTCCGGCAATTTGGCGCCGTCGATCGAGAAGAACTTGATGCCGTTGTCATAGAACGGGTTGTGCGAAGCGGAGATGACAATGCCCGCTTCCGCGCGGAAGGTGCGCGTCAGGTAGGCCACCGCCGGCGTGGGCATCGGCCCGGTGAAGGAGGCGGACAATCCGGCGGCCGCCAGGCCGGCTTCCAGAGCGGACTCCAGCATATATCCGGAGATGCGCGTATCCTTACCGATGATGATCTTGCGGGAACCGTGACGCGCCAGCACTTTACCGGCCGCCCAGCCCAGCTTCAGCACGAAGTCAGGCGTGATGGGGCTGTCCCCGACCTTGCCACGGATGCCGTCGGTGCCAAAATATTTGCGCTCGCTCATGTCTCTACTGTCCCTTAGCTGAAAGTGTTGCCTCGACGACACGCATCGCCTCGACGGTTTCTTTAACGTCATGCACTCTGACAATCTGCGCACCCTGCATCGCCGCGATCACCGCGCAGGCCACGCTGCCGATAACCCGTTGATCCGGCGGCACGTTCAGCAGTTGTCCAATCATCGATTTGCGCGACATGCCGACCAACAGCGGCAAACCGAAACGATGAAATTCCGACAACCGGGCCAGAAGCTGATAGTTGTGCGACAAATTTTTACCGAAACCGAAGCCTGGGTCGAGCAGCAATTTCTGATTTGTTATCCCCGCCTCGTTACAGCGCCGGATATGGTGCTCGAAAAACGTCTGAACGTCGGCGATCAGATCGTTGTAGTGCGGCGCCTGCTGCATGGTGCGCGGCTGCCCCTGCATGTGCATCAGGCAGACCGGCAAACCGCTTTCCGCCGCCGCCGCCAGAGCGCCCGGCTCCTGCAGCGAACGGATGTCGTTGATCAAGTGTGCGCCGGCGTGCGCCGATTCGCGGATCACACCCGCTTTCGAGGTATCGACCGAGATAAAGACTTCAAAGCGCTGCGCCAGCGCTTCCACCACCGGCACGACCCGTTCAAGCTCCTCCTCTTCGCTCACTTCCGCCGCCCCCGGCCTTGTCGATTCGCCGCCGATATCAATCATCGTGGCGCCGGCCGAAATCAGCGCATGCGCATGCACCAGCGCCTGGTTCAGGGTGTTGTGGCGGCCGCCGTCGGAAAACGAATCCGGCGTCACGTTGAGGATGCCCATCACCTGAGGATGGGAGAGATTGAGCGTCATGTCGCGCACGGTTAACTGCATGGTTGGTCCACCTTACTGTTGCCTGGTTCACTGCCCGCCGGGCAAAAAAAACCCCGGCATGCCGGGGTTTGATGTTATTACACAGCCGCTGTTACTTGTCGAGCTGTTCGGACATGGTGTTGCCCGGCGTTGGGGTGCGCGGCTCATCTACCGGCGTCGGGGCTTTCGGGGTGCCACCGTTGTCGGAGCTGTTGCCTTTGTTCGCATCGTCCCAGCCCGCCGGCGGACGCACGTCTTTGCGGTTCATCAGATCGTCGATCTGCGGCGCATCGATGGTTTCATACTTCATCAACGCATCCTTCATCGAGTGCAGGATGTCCATGTTTTCCATCAGCAGCGAGCGAGCACGCGTGTAGTTGCGTTCGATCAGCGACTTCACTTCCTGGTCGATGATACGCGCGGTTTCATCCGACATGTGCTTCGCCTTGGCCACGGAACGGCCCAGGAACACTTCGCCCTCTTCTTCCGCATACAGCAGCGGCCCCAGCTTCTCGGAGAAGCCCCATTGGGTCACCATGTTGCGAGCGATGGAGGTCGCCACTTTGATGTCGTTCGACGCACCGGTAGAGACTTTTTCCGGCCCGTAGATGATCTCTTCCGCCAGACGACCGCCGTACAGGGTGGAGATTTGGCTCTCCAGCTTCTGACGGCTGGCGCTGATCGCATCCCCTTCCGGCAGGAAGAAGGTCACGCCAAGCGCACGGCCACGAGGAATAATGGTCACTTTGTGCACCGGATCGTGTTCAGGAACCAGGCGGCCGATGATGGCGTGGCCCGCTTCGTGATACGCGGTCGACTCTTTCTGCGCTTCAGTCATCACCATGGAGCGACGTTCCGCACCCATCATGATCTTGTCTTTGGCTTTCTCGAACTCCACCATCGACACCACGCGCTTGTTGCCGCGGGCGGCGAACAGCGCCGCTTCGTTGACCAGGTTGGCCAGGTCGGCACCGGAGAAGCCCGGCGTACCGCGCGCAATGACGGAGGCGTCGATGTCGGCCGCCAACGGCACGCGGCGCATGTGCACCTTCAGGATCTGCTCACGGCCGCGCACATCCGGCAGCCCGACCACGACCTGACGGTCGAAACGGCCCGGGCGCAGCAGCGCGGGGTCAAGCACGTCCGGACGGTTGGTCGCCGCGATGACGATGATGCCCTCGTTGCCTTCGAAACCGTCCATCTCAACCAGCATCTGGTTCAGGGTCTGCTCACGCTCATCGTGACCGCCACCCAGGCCGGCGCCACGCTGGCGACCGACGGCGTCGATTTCATCAATGAAGATGATGCACGGCGCGGCTTTCTTCGCTTGTTCGAACATGTCGCGCACGCGGGATGCACCCACGCCGACGAACATTTCGACGAAGTCGGAACCGGAAATGGTGAAGAACGGTACCTTCGCTTCGCCGGCGATCGCTTTCGCCAACAGCGTTTTACCGGTCCCCGGCGGGCCAACCATCAGCACGCCTTTCGGGATCTTGCCGCCCAGCTTCTGGAAACGGCTCGGTTCGCGCAGGTATTCCACCAGTTCGCTCACCTCTTCTTTCGCTTCGTCACACCCGGCGACATCGGCGAAAGTGGTCTTGATCTGGTCTTCCGTCAGCATGCGGGCCTTGCTCTTGCCGAAGGACATCGCGCCCTTGCCGCCGCCGCCCTGCATTTGCCGCATAAAGAAGATCCAGACCCCGATCAGCAACAGCATCGGGAACCAAGAGATAAAGATAGAAGCCAGCAGGCTCGGCTCTTCAGGCGGCTCGCCGACAACTTTCACATTCTTCGTTAACAACGTATCCAGCAACTTAGGATCGTTGACAGGGATGTAGGTCGTGTATTTGTTACTGTCTTTCTTGGTAACGTTAATTTCACGTCCGTTGATTCGCGCTTCGCGAACCTGGTCCTGGGTCAGTTCGGACATGAAGGTAGAGTAATCCACCCTACGGCCATTCGACTCGCTGGGCCCAAAGCTCTGGAATACAGACATCAACACTACCGCGATGACTAACCAGAGAATTAGGTTTTTCGCCATGTCACTCAAGGGATTAACCTCATCTTACAACTGTGTTAACAAACAGCGTTAGGGTACTACAGTTTGCGCCCTGTCGCTACAATGTACACTTCGCGCGAACGGGCGCGGGAAGCGTCTGGCTTACGAATCTTAACCTTCGTAAACAGGGAGCGAATTTCCCGTAGGTACTCGTCAAAGCCATCTCCCTGGAACACCTTCACCAGGAAACTTCCGCCTGGTGCGAGGACATCACGACACATATCCAGCGCCAACTCCACCAGATACATCGACCTTGGAATATCGACCGCCGGGGTGCCACTCATATTCGGGGCCATATCGGACATGACCACCTGAACCTTACTCTCGCCTACTCGTTCCAACAGTGCCTTCAGCACCAGTTCATCACGAAAATCGCCCTGAAGGAAATCGACGCCAACGATAGGATCCATTGGCAAAATATCACAGGCGATGATGCGCCCGGTACCGCCGATTTGGGTGACCACATACTGCGACCAGCCGCCCGGTGCGGCGCCCAAGTCAACCACGGTCATGCCCGGTTTGAACAGTTTGTCGCTCTGCTGTATTTCATCAAGTTTAAACCAGGCACGGGAACGCAGTCCCTTTTTCTGCGCCTGCTGTACATATTTATCGCTAAAGTGTTCTTGTAACCAGCGACTGGAGCTAGCCGAACGCTTTTTATTAGCCATCTCGTTTTCCAACTATCATAAAAAGAGTCTTATGTCAGGGTCGCTGCTCACGTAGACTCACACCGGTGAAGACCGATTTGGTGATATACATGAGATGGCGGTAGAATGTACCGTTTTCAATCCCAACTTAAGCAAAAAAGACAATGAATCTGAATAATAAACAAAAACAGCACCTGAAAGGCCTGGCGCATCCGTTAAAACCGGTGGTGATGCTGGGCAATAACGGTCTTACCGAAGGGGTGCTGGCTGAAATTGAACAGGCTCTGGAGCATCATGAGCTGATCAAGGTAAAAATCGCCGCTGAAGATCGCGAAACCAAGACCCTGATCGCCGACGCTATCGTGCGTGAAACGGGCGCCTGCAATGTGCAAGTTATCGGCAGTACGCTTATTCTTTACCGCCCGTCGAAAGAGCGCAAGATCAGTCTACCGCGTTAATAACCATCAGGTTAACGAAAAGGTGCCATGCGCCTGACCAAGATAAAAGGCCGCTTGCGGCCTTTTTCCTATCTTTACAAAACGTTGGCGCATTAATGACCAACGGTCCCGATCAGAGATACTCGACCTTCAGGATCTCGTATTCCACGTCGCCGCCTGGGGTTTTGATCACCACCACATCGTCTTGCTCTTTGCCGATCAGGCCGCGCGCCATCGGCGAGTTTACCGAAATCAGATTTTTCTTGAAATCGGCCTCATCGTCGCCAACGATGCGGTAAGTCACTTCTTCTTCGCTGTCCAGATTCATCACCGATACGGTGGCGCCGAAGATCACCCGACCGGTGTTCGGCATCTTGGTGATGTCGATCACCTGAGCATTGGACAGCTTGGCTTCGATTTCCTGAATGCGGCCTTCACAGAAACCCTGCTGTTCGCGGGCGGCATGGTACTCGGCATTTTCTTTCAGGTCGCCGTGTTCACGCGCTTCAGCGATATCCGCAATGATTTTCGGGCGGCGCACGCTTTTCAGATATTCGAGCTCTTCGCGCAGTTTTTCAGCGCCAAACAAGGTCATCGGAATTTGGTTCATCGTATAAATACCTCTAAATCTTTCCTGTTCAAATAACCGTCATCCTGACGTATTCGTATGAAAACACGGTTGGCATACCGCCCCCCGCCTCCAGGCGACAAACAAAAGAAACCTGACTCGGAACGGAGCCCAAGCCAAGATCGGTTTTGCATTTTGATACGCATTTTAGCCTAGAGTTCCTTGAGGGTCATCGTTTACTTTTTCCCTGATTGCACCGTAGTATGACGGCACGTTATCCAGCTGTTATCCCGAGATTATGCGTTTTTCACGAATTGTCAGTGCATTGGCTTGCGCATTTGTTCTGAATGCGAATGCGGCCCCGGTTGAAGAGTACACACAATATCTGCCTGATGGGGCCAACCTTGCCCTGGTCGTTCAGAAGATCGGCGCCGGCTCGCCGACGATCGATTACCACTCTCAGCAAATGGCGCTGCCGGCCAGTACCCAAAAAGTGCTGACGGCGCTGGCGGCATTGCTGCAACTCGGGCCCGATTACCGTTTCACCACCACGCTGGAGAGCCAGGGCGATATCCGCGACGGCGTGCTGCGCGGCAACCTGATCGCTCGCTTCAGCGGCGATCCGACCTTCAAACGCCAGAGCCTGCGCAATATGGTGGCCGTCCTGAAAAAGCAAGGCGTGCGCCAAATCAGCGGCGATGTGCTGGTCGATACCTCGGTCTTCGCCAGCCATGACAAAGCGCCCGGTTGGCCGTGGAACGATCTGACGCAGTGCTTCAGCGCGCCGCCGGCCGCCGCCATCGTCGATCGCAACTGTTTCTCGGTCTCGCTGTACAGCGCGCCGAATCCGGGCGACATGGCGTTTATCCGCGTCGCCTCCTATTATCCGGTTAATATGTTTAGCCAGGTGCGCACCCTGGCGCGCGGCTCGGCAGACGCGCAGTACTGCGAGCTGGACGTGGTGCCGGGCGAGCTGAACCGCTTTACCCTGACCGGCTGCCTGACGCAGCGCAGCGAGCCGTTGCCGCTGGCCTTCGCCATCCAGGACGGCGCCAGCTATGCGGGCGCCATCTTGAAAGACGAGCTGACGCAGGCCGGCATCCAGATCGACGGGCATTTGAAACGCCAGACGCGTCCCGGCATTACCGGCACGGTGATCGCGCAAACCCAGTCGGCACCGCTGCACGATCTGTTGAAGATCATGCTGAAAAAGTCGGACAACATGATTGCCGATACCGTCTTCCGCACCATCGGCCATGAGCGCTTCGGCGTGCCGGGCACCTGGCGAGCGGGCTCCGATGCGGTGCGCCAGGTGCTGCGCCAAAAGGCCGGCATCGATCTGGGCAATACCATCATCGCCGACGGTTCCGGCCTGTCGCGCCACAACCTGCTGGCCCCGGCGACCATGATGCAGGCGCTGCAGTACATCGCGCAGCACGACAACGAGCTGAACTTTATCTCGATGCTGCCGCTGTCCGGCTATGACGGCACCCTGCGCTACCGCGGCGGCCTGCATGAAGCCGGCGTCGACGGCAAGGTATCGGCCAAGACCGGCGCGCTGCAGGGCGTCTACAACCTGGCGGGCTTCATCACGACCGCCAGCGGCCAGCGCATGGCCTTCGTGCAGTATCTCTCCGGCTACGCCGTGCCGCCGGAAGATCAGAAACAGCGCCGCGCGCCGCTGGTGCGCTTCGAAAGCCGCCTGTATCGGGATATTTACCAAAACAACTGAGGGTCGTCATGAAGCTGCTGGTCGTTGAAGATGATGAACTGCTGCAACAGGGGCTGGCGTTGGCGCTGACCGGCGAGGGTTACGTCTGCGACTGCGCCGCCACGGCGGCGGAGGCCAACAGCCTGCTCATCACCAGCCAATACAGCATGGTGATCCTGGATCTCGGCCTGCCGGATATGGACGGCACGGCGCTGCTGCGGCAGTGGCGCCGCCAGCAGATCGATCTGCCGGTGCTGATCCTGACCGCCCGCGACGCCCTGGAAGATCGCGTCGACGGGCTGGACGCCGGCGCCGACGACTACCTGGTCAAACCCTTCGCACTGGTTGAGCTGCAGGCGCGCGTGCGCGCCCTCCTGCGGCGCTACCAGGGCCACAGCGACAATCTGATGCAGGTGGATGACCTGCAGTTGAACCTCTCCAGCCAGCAGGTCTACCTGCAGCAACAGCCGGTGGAGGTCACGCCAAAAGAGTTCGCCATTCTGTCGCGCCTGATCATGCGTGCCGGGCAGACGGTCAACCGTGAGCTCCTGCAACAAGATCTCTACACCTGGCAAGACGATCTGGGCTCCAACACGCTGGAAGTGCACATCCACAACCTGCGTCGCAAACTGGGCAAGGATCGCATCCGCACCGTGCGCGGCATCGGCTACCGCCTGGAACCTTCCTCATGATCAGCATGCGCCGCCGCCTGCTGCTGATGTTGGCGCTGATCCTGTTGGTCACGCAGCTCATCAGCGCCTTCTGGCTGTGGCACGAAAGCCAGGAACAGATCAGCTTCCTGGTGGACGAAACCCTGTCCGCCAAAGTGCGCAGCGAGCGCGTCGATACCGAGATCGCCGAAGCCATCGCCTCGCTGTTGGCGCCTTCGCTGATCATGATGATCGTGACCCTGCTGGCGTCTTTCTGGGCCATCAGCTGGATCACCCGCCCGCTCAACCAATTGCAGCAGCGGCTGGAAAAGCGCTCTGCCGATAACCTGACGCCGCTGCCGATCACCAGCGACAGCCAGGAAATGGTGGCGGTCACCAATGCGCTCAATCAGCTGTTCTCACGGCTGGACAACACCATTCAGCAGGAACGCCTGTTCACCGCCGACGCCGCCCACGAGCTGCGCACGCCGCTGGCCGGCATCCGCCTGCATCTGGAACTGATGGAAAAACAGGGCGTCCAGGGCAGCCAGGCGCTGATCGCCCGCATCGATCAACTGATGTACACCGTCGAGCAACTGCTGATGCTGTCGCGCGCCGGGCAAGACTTTGCCAGCGGCCATTACCAGCATTTCGATTGGGTAGCCGATGTGATCCAGCCGCTGCGTGAAGAGCTCGACGAAATGACCGCCCAACGCGGGCAAACGCTGGCCTGGCAATTGCCGGCCGCCGCCGCGGTGAACGGCGATCCGGTGCTGCTGCGGCTGCTGCTGCGTAACCTGGTCGAAAACGCCCACCGATACGGCCCGGAAGGCGGCGCGATACAGGTGCGGTTAACGCCGCAGGACCGCGGTTATCTGCTGCAGGTCATCGACGATGGCCCGGGGATCAAGGAAGAGATGGTCGGGGAGCTGACGCAGGCGTTTCGCCGCATGGATCAGCGCTACGGCGGCAGCGGACTGGGCTTGAATATCGTGATCCGCATCGTACAGCTGCACCAGGGGCGCTTGACGCTGGAAAACCGCCGCGATGCGCGCGGCCTGAATGCCCAGTGTTGGCTGCCGGAAAAGGCGCTCAAATAATAAGGGCCCAGCGTTGCTGAGCCCTTTATCATCGAATTACTTCTGGTAAATGATTTCGACACCTTCGTCGTCGTCTTCGTCCCAGTCGTCATCCCAGTCGTCATCCGCCTCCGATTCCATCTCCGCCAGCTGTTCGCGGTGATAGTCGTCCCACATGAATTCGACTTTTTCCGGCGCGCTTTCTTCGATCGCCATCGCTTTCGGCTGGGTATTGATGAAGTTCATCACGTCCCAGCACAGCGCGTTGACGCCTTCGCGGTTGGCGGCGGAGATCATGTAGTACTTTCCTTCCCAGCCCATGCCTTCCACAATCGCCTTGGCGCGTTCGGCGGCTTCTTCCTCACCAATCACATCAATTTTGTTGAACACCAGCCAGCGTGGCTTCTGTGCCAGATTTTCGCTGTATTGGTTCAACTCGTTGATGATGACTTTGGCGTTTTCCACCGGATCGGATTCGTCGATCGGCGCAATGTCCACCAGGTGCAGCAGCACGCGGCAACGCTCCAGGTGTTTCAGGAAGCGAATGCCCAGGCCCGCGCCTTCGGAGGCGCCCTCGATCAGCCCCGGAATGTCGGCGACCACAAAGCTCTGCTCGTGGTCCATGCGCACCACGCCCAGGCTTGGCACCAGCGTGGTAAACGGATAATCGGCCACCTTCGGCTTGGCGGCGGACACCGCGCGGATGAAGGTCGATTTGCCGGCGTTCGGCAGCCCCAGCATGCCCACATCGGCCAGCAGCAACAGCTCCAGCAACAGATCGCGCGCTTCGCCGGCGGTGCCCAGCGTCTTCTGACGCGGCGCACGGTTGACCGACGATTTGAAACGGGTGTTGCCCAGACCGTGCCAGCCGCCTTTGGCGACCATCAGTTTCTGCTCGTGACGGGTCATGTCGCCGAGGATCTCGCCGGTGCCCTGATCCTTCACGCGCGTGCCGACCGGCACCTTGATGATGACGTCTTTACCGCGTTTACCGGTACAGTCGCGGCTCTGGCCATTCTGACCGCGCTCGGCGCGGAAAGACTTCTCAAAGCGGTAGTCGATCAGGGTATTGAGGTTCTCGTCCGCCAGCAGGTAGACGTCACCGCCGTCGCCGCCGTCGCCGCCGTCAGGCCCACCGTTAGGGATATATTTTTCGCGGCGGAAGCTGACGCATCCGTTGCCGCCATCGCCTGCAACGACCAGAATCGCTGCTTCATCTACAAACTTCATTTACCGTCTCCGTAAATCATTCACCGGGCTGCTTCAAAGGAGCAACCTGGGGGGGTTCTGCCCGTCGCGGCCACCACCGGTGACCAATTGCGGAAAACATAGCGCCCGCCACGACCACAAACGCGCCAACATAGCCGACGAGATTTAACGTCGGCGCGGCGAACGCCTGGGGCCAGGCCAGCGCCAATAAATCAGAAAACAGCAGGGTAAACAGCGGGGTCAGCGTCACCAACGCACTCACCTGCGCCGCCTGCCAGCGCGCCATCGCTTCCGCCAGCGCGCCATAGCCGATCAACGTGTTGGCGCCGCAAAACAGCAGGCACGCCAATTGCCAGCCGCTAAGCTGGAAAATCACCTCAGGTTTGGCCAGAGGGAACAACGCTATCGCACATAAAGTGTACAACATAACCAGGATCTGCGGCGAAGCCAGCCGTCGCAGCAATACCTTCTGCGCCACGCCGTAGCTCACCCAGACCATCGCCGCACACACGCCCAGCATGACGCCCAGCGTGTAGTCCGTCAGCCGGGTAAAGATCTCTATCAGACTGACGTTGAAAAACAACATCAGTCCACAAATCAGCATCAAGGCGCCAATGACCTGGGTGATGCGCATGCGCTCTTTTAAAATCAGCACGCTGGCGAACATCATGCCCACCGGCGACAGCTGGCCAATCACCTGCGACGCCGTCGGGCTCAGGTATTGCAGCGAGGAACTGAAGAACACAAAGTTGCCCAACAGCCCCGCCGTGGCGATCGCCAACAGCAGCAGCCAACGCGGTTGACGGAACATCTTCAGCGGCGGCAGCTTGCCGCGCACCGCGAGGATCACGCCCAAACCGATGGCGGCCATGGTAAAGCGATACCAAACGACGGTAAACGGCTCCATCACCGCCAACACTTCTTTCATCGCGATCGGCAACGCGCCCCAGCAAACCGCCGTGGTTAACGCCAGGGAAATACCCACGCCGACCTGCTGCTTCGTATCCATATTACCTTCGCCAACGCTGACGGGGCTGCCCGCAGGCAACCCATAAATGTAAAAAGCCCCGCAACGAATTGCGGGGCTTACATCTATTTCGTAAGGCTCGAAAAATTATTCAGCTTCGATGCTGATGAATTTACGATTGCTCGGGCCTTTAACTTCGAATTTGACTTTACCGTCTTTCAAAGCAAACAGAGTGTGGTCTTTGCCGCAACCCACGTTGGTACCAGCGTGGAATTTGGTGCCGCGCTGACGAACGATGATGCTGCCTGCCAGTACTGCTTCGCCGCCAAAGCGTTTTACGCCCAGACGTTTAGCTTCTGAATCGCGACCGTTACGAGTCGAGCCGCCAGCCTTTTTGTGTGCCATTAATCCGCTCTCCTAACTTAAGCGCTGATGCCGGTGATTTTAACGTCAGTGAACCACTGACGGTGGCCCTGCTGCTTACGGTGGTGTTTACGACGACGAAACTTAACAATTTTAATTTTCTCGCCACGACCGTGAGCAACGACTTCAGCTTTGATCTTGCCGCCATCGACGAAAGGAACGCCGATTTTGATATCTTCGCCATTAGCGATCATCAGAATCTGGTCAAACTCAACCGCTTCACCAGTTGCGATGTCCAGCTTTTCCAAGCGAACGGTCTGACCTTCGCTTACTCGGTGTTGTTTACCACCACTTTGGAAAACCGCGTACATATAAAACTCCGCTTTCCGCGTGCCCGACTGTGTTAGTTCAGAGCGCGCTATAAATATTCACAATAGGGCGCGAATTCTACGCAAAAAAGCGGCGCATGACAAGAGCAGAATAAGACCAGATGTACAAAAAAGAAGAAAAAAAACACAGTTTCTTTCGTGGCGTTTATCTGAACCGTTTTTCAAGTACAATCATAGGGACAGTTACCGCCATGTACCGATGTGAGCAGCGATCTCAACGCGGTGAAGAGAAACACAGCTGAAAAAAACACAATGAACCTAGAGCAAATTACCGAGTTAACCGCGCAAGATATGGCGGCCGTGAACGCAACAATTCTCGAACAGCTGAATTCCGATGTCACGCTCATCAATCAGCTTGGCTATTACATTATCAGCGGTGGCGGTAAACGCATCCGGCCGATGATCGCCGTCCTGGCGGCGCGAGCGTTGGGCTATGAAGGCAACAAGCACGTCACCGTCGCCGCCCTGATCGAATTCATCCATACCGCCACGCTGCTGCATGACGACGTCGTCGACGAATCGGACATGCGCCGCGGCAAAGCCACCGCCAACGCCGCGTTCGGCAACGCCGCCAGCGTGCTGGTCGGCGACTTTATCTATACCCGCGCCTTCCAGATGATGACCAGCCTGGAATCGCTGCGCGTGCTGGCGCTGATGTCGGAGGCGGTCAACGTCATCGCCGAAGGCGAAGTGCTGCAGTTGATGAACGTGCACGATCCTGACATCAGCGAAGAAAGCTATATGCGGGTGATCTACAGCAAAACCGCCCGTCTGTTTGAGGCGGCGGCGCAATCGTCGGCGATCCTGTCCGGCGCCAACGCCGAGCAAGAGAAGGCGCTGCAAGATTATGGCCGCTACCTCGGCACCGCTTTCCAGCTGATCGACGATCTGCTCGACTACAGCGCCGACGGCAGCACCCTGGGCAAAAACACCGGTGACGATCTGAATGAAGGGAAACCGACCCTGCCGCTGCTGCACGCGATGCACAACGGCGACGACGCACAGCGTGAGATGATCCGCGGCGCGATTGAGCAAGGCAACGGTCGTCATCTGCTGGAGCCGGTATTGCAGGCGATGCAACAATGCGGTTCGCTGGAATACACTCGCCAACGCGCCGAGGAAGAAGCCGACAAGGCGATCGCCGCGCTGCAGGTCTTGCCGGCCTCGGAGCACCGCACGGCGCTGGAAGGCCTGGCGCATCTGGCAGTGCAACGCGACTTTTAAGAAACAAAAGTTTCTTAACGTTCTTATCAGGCCCGCTGATGCGGGCCTGTCTAGGTATTATTCTCTTCGTCAATGCGCGCCAGCAGGCCGCCTATCCCTTCCCGCATCAGGAAAGCCACCATTTTCTCGCGCTCGCTCTCCGTCAAATGGTAGTAATACTCGATCCATACCGCTAACGGATCCTGGCGTTCTACGTCATACGCCGCCCCATCTTCTTTCAGCATCAGCAGGTTGCGCGCGCCAGGCGGCAGGCTGTCGATATGATACTCCAACGCTTTTCCCTGCACGCCTTTACGCCTGCGGCTTATCCAGCCTTCGCGCCGGGCCATCAGATTGATTCCCTGTGGTGAGGAAGGTAATCCTGCGATGCCTGTCAGTTCCTTGGCGGCAAACCACTCGTTTTTCATAGCCATCATCTCTGGGCAATAGTGGGCAAAGTCATTTTTGGAAATTACTTGGGTATTTTTTAGGAAATTTAATGGTATTCTTGTTTCCGAATAAGCGTTTCACGTTGTTCAAACGCCTAACCCTGATCCGTTAGTTATACCACTAACGCAACTTTGGCTAATCAGAAAAGGAATGTAAACATGAATTCAAGGAACCCAGATTGGCATCCGGCAGATATCATCGCGGCGTTACGCAAACAGGGCACCACGCTGGCGGCGGTGTCGCGCAAGGCCGGATTAAGCTCATCAACGCTGGCCAACGCGCTGTCGCGTCCCTGGCCGAAGGGGGAATGGCTGATCGCCGAAGCAATCGGCATCCACCCATCGGAGATCTGGCCAAGCCGCTATTATGATCCGCACAGCGATTGCCTGCTGGATCGAAAAGCCCGCATCAAATCGTGAACGCGGGGCAAAAAAAAACCGCCGGAACAGCGTCCGGCGGCGTTTATCGGCTGACTATCGGCGACGATCAGTTATTGATGAACTTCTCGCCCAGTTCGATATCTTTGTGCAGCACGTCCAGCATCTCATTCAGCGCTTTCTGTTCGAAGGCGCTCAGCGTGCCGATATCCTTGCGTTCTTCAACGCCGTTTTTACCCAGCACCAGCGGCTGCGCGAAGAAGCGAGCGTATTTGCCGTCGCCTTCAACGTAAGCGCATTCCACAACGCCTTTCTCGCCCTGCAGTGCGCGCACCAGAGACAGACCGAAACGCGCGGCCGCCTGGCCCATGGACAACGTAGCAGACCCGCCACCGGCTTTGGCTTCCACCACTTCGGTGCCGGCGTTCTGAATGCGTTTGGTCAGATCCGCCACTTCCTGATCGGTGAAGCTCACGCCAGGGATCTGCGACAGCAGAGGCAGGATAGTCACGCCAGAGTGGCCGCCGATGACCGGCACGTTCAGCTCTTCCGGCTGCTTGCCTTTCAGCTCGGCCACGAAGGTGTTGGAACGGATGATATCCAGCGAAGTCACGCCGAACAGTTTGTTCTTGTCGTAAACGCCGGCTTTTTTCAACACTTCCGCCGCGATGGCGACCGTGGTGTTAACCGGGTTGGTGATGATGCCGATGCAGGCTTTCGGGCAGGTTTTCGCCACTTGCTCAATCAGGTTACGCACGATGCCGGCGTTAACGTTGAACAGGTCAGAGCGATCCATGCCTGGCTTACGGGCCACGCCGGCGGAAATCAGCACCACGTCCGCACCCTGCAGAGCCGGGGTCGCGTCTTCGCCGCTGAAGCCTTTGATTTTAACTGCGGTTGGGATGTGGCTTAAGTCGACGGCAACGCCTGGGGTAACGGGGGCAATGTCGTAGAGAGAGAGTTCAGAACCTGAAGGAAGCTGGGTTTTGAGTAGAAGGGCGAGGGCCTGGCCGATACCGCCAGCAGCACCGAGAACTGCAACTTTCATCCTATACTCCTTTATTGTCTTAAATATATAAAGCGCCGTGAATGTGTTGGTGACGGACCTTAAATTATTACACCTTTAAAAACAATAAATTAGCTAATTGTTGCCTGCAGGTGCAATAAAATGACCGCTGTCGCGCCCATTTTAGATTAAATCGCTTACGCATGAAGGGCATAGCGCACACTAATCAAAAATAGTGCGAGGTTATTCACGAGCAAGTTAACCGGCCGTTACATTACACCCTTACGCAACATCAGAACAACATCATTTTAATAACATTTTATTTACCAGCGCAGGCCGATTTTCCGACGTCAAAAGGGCATATTCATCACGGCCGGATTTTGTTAAAATGCCGCCCTTTCCTCGCCGCCCGGTCATGTTTATTTTCTTTGGGTCGGCCTTTGTTGCATAAAAATTCATCTATATGCATAATCATGACTTCCATTATCAACATTCCACGGTGCAAAATGCGTAATCCCGCAAAACAGGAAGATCTGATCAAGACGTTCAAAGCGTTATTGAAAGAAGAAAAATTCAGTTCTCAAGGCGAGATCGTTTTGGCGCTGCAAGAAGAAGGCTTCGAAAACATTAACCAATCCAAAGTATCGCGCATGCTGACCAAGTTCGGTGCGGTACGTACGCGCAATGCCAAAATGGAAATGGTGTATTGCCTTCCTGCCGAACTCGGCGTGCCGACCACCACCAGCCCGCTGAAGAACCTGGTGCTGGACGTCGACCATAACGACGCCGTCGTGGTGATCCACACCAGTCCGGGCGCCGCACAGCTGATCGCCCGCCTGCTTGACTCCTTGGGCAAATCCCAGGGCATCCTCGGCACTATCGCCGGCGACGACACGATTTTCGTCACGCCGTCCAGCGGCTTTACCGCTCAGAAGCTGCATGAAGCGATCCTGGGCGTGTTCGAGCAAGAGCTGTGAAACCTGGCGCTAACAAAGTGCGGCTACCGCCCGCATTTTGTTAGCGCTTCTTTAACCCTCGCGTTACCTTTCCGGCCTTCAACCGCGTTTAACACTGCTTTTTTATCCCGCAACAACACATTTCCATGACATATCCATGTAACCAGCAGTACCCACTGTGATCTTCCGCACTTTTGGTCAAAAGCACTTACCTTATTGAAATTACATAAATTTAACATCGAAAGATCGTTTTATGAGCGTTTTTTATTCCTTGTAGTTATAAAAAATAAGGTTCATCGGTTTAAAGTTTCACTAGCAACTGTTAGCGAACTATTAATTTTTCACGTTACTAGCTGTATACTCATTTCCGTGAACTGAATCACAGTTCGTTGGAACTGATAAAAGAATACGATGAGGTGAGATGATGAAAATTAAAGCTACCGTTGCAACCCTGAGCGTTCTGTCCATGCTTTCCTTTGGCGCATTCGCAGCACAATCTGTTGACGCAACCCAGGCCGCAAAACTGCAGCCCGCCGGTGTGATCACCGTGAGCGGCGTCGCCGCTGCGCCTTCCGACATTCGTCAGGCGCTGTCCGATAAAGCCGACGCCAAAGGGGCAACCGCTTACCGCGTGATCGAAGCGCGCAACGACGGCAACTTCCACGCGACCGCTGAAATCTACAAATAAGTACCGGCATTACCCGGCAACGGGCAATACATCTCTGGAATCAAACGCTGTCATAACGGCCTTCAAGAATAAAAATCGCTGCCAAGCCCTTCCAGGCTGTTATGACCAAGGATCGCTATCATGAACATGAAAACTACTCTCGCTGCACTCGGTTTGCTGTCTGTCATCTCCTTTGGCGCGTCTGCCGCCCAGTTGGTGACTAACGATCAGACCGCCAATCTGCAATCTATCGGCACCATTACCGTCAGCGGTATCGACGGCGCACCGACCGACATTCGCCAGGCGCTGTCGGAGAAAGCCGATGCTAAAGGCGCGACCGCCTACCGCGTGATCGAAGCGCGTAACGAAGGCAACTACCACGCCACCGCCGAGATTTACAAATAACAACTCTGGGAACGGCTTTGCAGAGCTGATTACCCTCGTCACTGCCACTGCCGAGTTCTGACGCAAACGCCGATTTCCCAGAGACCCTCTCGTCGTCCTATCCGACGAACCCCGTTGCCCTCGCTCGCGAGGGCTTTTTTATGGGCGTAAAAAAGGCCGCGAATGCGGCCCTTAGGTTGGCTTATGCGGCTGAACAATCAGTAGGTCACCTTCGGTTCCTGCTTTTTCGCCAACGCGTCCAACAGGCGATCGTGAATGCCGCCGAAACCGCCGTTGCTCATCACCAGAATGTGGTCGCCCGGCTGTGCGGTTTTCACCACCATCTCCACCAACGTGTCGAGATCCGCGCTCCAGTGCGCCGGCTGCACGCAGGCATCCGCCACTTCCGCAACCTGCCACGGAATGTGATGCGGCTGGAACAGGAACACTTCATCGGCACGGCCGAGCGAAGGCGCCAGATCGTTTTTGCTGATGCCCATTTTCATGGTGTTGGATCGCGGCTCCAGCACCGCCAGAATGCGCGCCGTGCCGCCTACCTTGCCGCGCAGCGCGGCCAGAGTGGCCAGGATCGCCGTCGGGTGGTGCGCGAAATCGTCGTAGACCGTGACGCCGTTGGCTTCGCCACGCAGCTCCAGGCGGCGACGGGCGTTGATGAAGTCGCCCAAGGCGCGGCAGGCGTCCGCCGGCTGCACGCCGACGTGACGGGTCGCTGCGATGGCCATCAGGCCGTTATGCATGTTGTGCTCGCCCACCAGCGCCCAGTTCACTTCGCCAACCTGCTCGCCGTCGAGGAACACCGCGTAATGACTGGCGTCCGGCGTCAGCTTCTGCGCGCGCCAGGTGCCCTCTTCGCCCACCAGCTCCTGTTCGCTCCAGCAGCCCATCGCCATCACCTGCTTCAGGTGGCTGTCGTTGTCCGGCAGGATGATCTTGCCTTTGCCCGGCACCAGGCGCACCAGGTGGTGGAATTGTTTCTGAATGGCTTTCAGATCGTCGAAGATATCGGCGTGGTCGAACTCCAGGTTGTTCATGATCAGCGTGCGCGGGCTGTAGTGCACGAACTTGGAGCGCTTGTCGAAGAACGCGCAGTCATACTCGTCGGCCTCGATCACGAAGAACGGGCTGCCGCCGAGGCGAGCCGAGACGTCGAAGTTGCCCGGCACGCCGCCGATGACGAAGCCCGGCTGGTAGCCGCAGGCTTCGAGGATCCAGGTCGCCATGCCGGCGGTGGTGGTTTTGCCGTGGGTGCCGGCGACCGCCAGTACCCAGCGATCGCGCAACACGGCGTCGTGCAGCCACTGCGGGCCGGAAACGTAAGGGATACCACGCTCCAGCACCGCCTCCACGCACGGGTTGCCGCGCGTCATGGCGTTGCCGATGATCACCAGATCCGGCGCCGGATCCAGCTGGGCCGGATCATAACCCTGAATAAGATCGATCCCCTGGTTCTCCAGCAGCGTGCTCATCGGCGGATAGACGTTGGCGTCCGAACCGGTGACGTCATGCCCCAGTGAGCGCGCCAGCATCGCCAGCCCGCCCATAAAGGTGCCACAGATCCCAAGAATGTGAATGCGCATAGGTTTCTCATGTGAGTGCATCGAATGTCGGCATATTCTAACGCTCAGAATCGTCCAGAAGAAATGGATTTGCCTATGAATGGCGCGCATCTTTGGGCTACACTGCTCGCGAAAACGTTGGCGGTTTGTTAACAGGCCGCTATCCATCCGTAGATTCAGGGATTGTGTCATGAAAACGTTAGGCGAATTTATCGTCGAGAAACAGCACGACTTCTCGCACGCCACCGGCGAGCTGACCGCGTTACTTTCTGCCATTAAACTGGGCGCCAAAATCATTCACCGCGACATCAACAAGGCCGGCCTGGTTGATATTCTGGGGACCAGCGGGGTGTCCAACGTACAGGGCGAAGTTCAGATGAAACTGGACCTGTACGCGAACGAAAAACTGAAAGCGGCGTTGAAAGCGCGTGGTGAAGTTGCGGGTATCGCTTCCGAAGAAGAAGATGAAATCGTGATATTCGACGGCGAGCGAGCTGAAAATGCCAAGTATGTCGTATTGATGGATCCGTTGGACGGTTCGTCCAACATCGATGTCAACGTCTCGGTCGGTACGATTTTCTCTATCTATCGTCGCATCACGCCGGTCGGCACGCCGGTGACCGAAGAAGACTTCCTGCAGCCGGGCAGCGCCCAGGTCGCAGCGGGTTACGTGGTTTACGGTTCGTCCACCATGCTGGTGTACACCACCGGTTACGGCGTCCACGCCTTCACGTACGATCCGTCTCTGGGCGTGTTCTGTCTCTCTCACGAGAAAGTGCGTTTCCCGGCGAGCGGCAACATGTATTCCATCAACGAAGGCAACTACATCAAGTTCCCTCTCGGCGTGAAGAAATACATCAAGTACTGCCAGGAGCAGGATGAAGCGACGCAGCGCCCTTACACCTCGCGCTACATCGGTTCTCTGGTGGCGGACTTCCACCGCAACCTGCTGAA
Organism: Serratia sp. ME47; assembly: GCF_903970925.1. NCBI lineage: Bacteria > Pseudomonadati > Pseudomonadota > Gammaproteobacteria > Enterobacterales > Yersiniaceae > Serratia > Serratia sp. ME47. The sequence goes on from NZ_CAJCKE010000005.1 coordinate 174,140, forward strand.
AGGCGGCATCTACATCTACCCAAGCACCGCCAGCCACCCGCAAGGCAAGCTGCGCCTGCTGTACGAATGCAACCCGATGGCGTTCCTGGCCGAACAGGCCGGCGGCAAGGCCAGCGACGGCAAAAACCGCATTCTGGACATCACGCCGGTGAAACTGCACCAGCGCGCGCCATTCTTCGTCGGCACCAAGTCGATGGTGGAAGACGCAGAACGCTTCATCGCCGAAAACCCAGACGAGTAACGCGTTCTTTGCCAGGGTTCGGCGCCTTGCCGAACCCTTATTGCCTTACAGCTTGAACGCCGCCATGCTCTGCGCCAGCAGCTGAGCCTGATCTTCCAGCGAGCGCGTCGCCGCCGCAGACTCCTCCACCAGCGCCGCATTCTGTTGCGCCACCTGATCCATCTGCGCCACCGCCAGGTTCACCTGTTCGATACCGCTGCTTTGTTCGCGCGTCGCCGCCGAGATCTCACGCATCAACGCCGTCACCCGGCCCACTTCACCGGTGATGCCGCTCATGGTCTGCGCCGCCGACTCCACCATTTGTTCGCCTTCCTGCACCCGGTTTTGCGACGCTTCGATCAGCCCTTTGATCTCTTTCGCCGACTGGGCGCTGCGCTGCGCCAGGTTGCGCACTTCACCGGCCACCACCGCGAAACCGCGGCCCTGTTCGCCGGCGCGCGCGGCTTCCACCGCCGCATTCAGCGCCAGGATGTTGGTCTGGAAGGCGATGCCGTCCATCACGCTGATGATATCGGCGATGCGGCGCGAGCTGTCGGTGATCGCCTGCATCTTGCTCATCACCTGGCTGACCACCTCACTGCCCTGGTTGGCGATATCGGACACGCTCAGCGCCAGCTGGTTGGCCTGTTCACAGTTCTCGGCGTTCATTTTCACCGTCGAGGTCAGCTGTTCCATGCTGGCGGCGGTCTCTTCCAGCGACGCGGCCGATTCTTCGGTGCGCTGCGCCAGATGCAGGTTGCCGGCCGCCAGTTCGCGCGAACCGGTGTCGATCTGGCTGCTGGCGTCGCGCACTTTGCTGACCGAACTGGCCAGCGCCTGCTGCATGCGCTGCATCGCCCGCACCAGGCGCCCCATCTCGGTATCGCCCTCGCCGCGGATCTCGTGGGTCAGATCGCCGGCGGCGATGTGTTCCAGCTGCGCGATGGACTCATCCAGCGGACGCAAAATGATCACGCGCAGCGCGAACCAGGCCAGCAACGCCAACAGCACGCTGAGCAGGCCCGCCACCACGATCAGCGAGATCTTGGTGCTGGCGTTGCTTTCCGCCTCATACACCTGCTTCTCGCCGAGCTTCATGGCGAAGCTGCGGAAATCGGTGAGATCCTTTTCAAACGCGATGCTCAAGGCGGAAATGCGCGTCTCCTGGATATGGTAATACTCATCGATCTTGCCGGCCTTGATGGCGGCGGCCATCGGCTTCACGCCCTGCTCCAGATAGGCGCGATAGCTGTTTTGCAGGCGGCTGGAGAGTTCGCGGCCGCGCTCGGTCACGGTGCCGACGCCGACAAAGCGCGCCATTTCCTTGTTCGACTGCTCGAGGTAGCCGTAGATGCGGCCCACGGTGGCGTCGGAGACATCAGTCTGGCCGATCTCCCGTTGGCGCACCGCCAGCGAAGCGGCGGTTCGGGCGCGCAGCGTCAGGTTGGAGCTGTTGGCCAGCGAGCCCAGCTCTTCGCCGAGGATCTGGTTTAAGGTATGGATCGAGCGCGATCCTTCGTTAATCGCGTTGACGCCAATAACGCTGACCATGATCAGCAGCATGGTCATCAGGCTCAGCAGGGCGATCAGCCCAGCCTTCACCGTAATCTTTTTTAGCATGAGTTCTTCCCGGCTTCAGAATAGTGAGATCAGACGTAGTAGGGGTGGCAAAACGCGGAGCCAGCTTTGCTGGCTCATTATTGTTTGTTGAAGTTATCGGCAGGCGGAGGCAAAACTTCATGCCGCAGCGGGATTAATCTGGAAATTCTCCCTGCGTCGGCGCGCGGGGTTTTCGACGATGAAAAGGGCAGGAAATCGCAAAAGAGTCCGCTATAATAGCCGCCACTCCATTTCTGGTTTGATGATTAAAGGAAACCGACATGAGCTTGAATCTGGTCCCTGCTGGCAAAGACCTGCCGGAAGACATCTACGTAGTAATCGAAATCCCGGCCAACGCCGATCCAATCAAATACGAAATCGACAAAGAAACCGGCGCGCTGTTCGTTGACCGTTTCATGTCCACCGCGATGTTCTACCCGTGCAACTACGGCTACATCAACCACACCCTGTCTCTGGACGGTGACCCGGTTGACGTGCTGGTTCCAACCCCATACCCGCTGCAGCCGGGCTCCGTGATCCGCTGCCGTCCTGTTGGCGTGCTGAAAATGACCGACGAAGCCGGTGAAGACGCCAAGCTGGTTGCGGTGCCGCACAGCAAGCTGACCAAAGAGTACGATCACGTGAAAGACGTGAACGACCTGCCGGAACTGCTGAAAGCTCAGATCGCTCACTTCTTCGAGCACTACAAAGATCTGGAAAAAGGCAAATGGGTGAAAGTGGAAGGCTGGGCAGACGCTGCCGCGGCTAAAGCGGAAATCATCGCCTCCTTCGAACGCGCTGCCAAGAAGTAATTCCAGCCGCCGTCCGATGAAAAAACACCGCTCATTGAGCGGTGTTTTTTTTCTTACTGTTCTTCGAGACGCTTCAGCCAGTCACCGCTGGTAATTCGCGGGTAACCGTCCACGCTGTGTTTGTACAGGTAGATCCACGCACTCCCATAAGGCGTCTGAATCAGCTCGCGCTTATAGTCCTTGGTGTTGCTTTTCAGTTCGTCCAGCTCTGCCAGAATCGATGAGTTAATACGATACACCTCGCAATGTATCGTGCCCTCTCCAGGGATCGCCGCCGGGTAATGGCCCAGATTGTAAATCTGATAGCCTTCGAGCTCGTGCTCGCCGAGCCATTGGGCGTTGGTCATCCAATGGCTGTTTCCCTGTTTGCGTCGTAAACTGCCGTAGACAATTATTCGCATCGCTAAAACTCAAACTGATAGAGCAAATCTAATGCCTGGTCGAGACCAGACACCGCTTCAAGATACAACTTAGGCATCAGGCGATAACGCAACGTCAGCGTGGCCAGCGAGTCGAAAATGCCCACCCCATATTTTACTTGTAAGCCTGGGAGGACATAGCCGCTCACGACAACCTGGGAATTGTCGCCAACCCCTTGAGTGTCCAGAGCCAAATTACTCACGCCGAATGCCTCGCCGATTTTACCCACAAGTTGACCACTTTGTGCAACCCCCATGCCGATTAACATCGACGTCATGGCGTTGCCGTCGGCGCCTGAGCTGTTCAAGCCCTGGCCGCGCAGCAGATAAGACAGAGCTTCCTGTTGCGATTTGGCCGGATCGGAGAACACTTCCAGCTTCGGCGCATCCGCCAGGCCGGTCACGCGCACGCCGGCGGTCACGTCGTCCTCGGTGGATTCCGGGTTGCGGATCGCTTCGATATTGAGCAGCGGCTGATCCGGCGGGCCGGAGAACATCAGCTGCCCTTTACGCACGATCAAATCCTGACCATAAGCATGGAAGCGACCGGAAGGGATGTCAATCTGGCCGTTGAGGCCCAGCCCTTTCTTGTCCTGCACCACTTTCAAATCACCCTTCAAGCGGGCTTTGAGGCCGAAGGCGTCCAGCCGCACGTCATTGCCGACGTGGATCATCAGGTTGCTATTGATCGGAATCGAGGCGGTCTTCGGTTGAATCGGCTTCAGCTGGTCGTCCAGCATCACTTCGTCGGAAGAGACGCCCACCGCGCTTTCCGGCAGCTCCTGCACCGTGATGCGCGCCCAAGGGATGTCGACCTTGCCGTTGAGCGAGAACAGCTGCGGCGTGGCTTCGAACACCAGATCCGGCGACACGTCGATGCGGATCATCGGCGGCACCGTCACCCGCAGCTTGTCGCCCTTGGCGGCAATGCGCGCACGCCAGGCGTTGATGTCACGCCAGTCGGCATCGCCCGCCAGATTCAGTTGGCCGCGCGTGGTGCTGAGCAGCCCTTCCAGCGTCGAGGTCATGCCATTGAAATTCACCGCCAGCCGCGCGTCGGTCATATCGAACGGCATCCAGTGGCCCTGCACCTTCGCCCGATCCAACGCCAGACGCCCGAACACCAGCGGCTTCTGCGCGCTGCCGCCCAGACGCAGGTTGGCGTTCAGCATGCCCGCCGCGCTTTCGCCCTTCATCAGCGCCGGGTTGATCAGCGCCAACGAAATGTTGGTGATATTGACATTGCCACTGATGGTGCGCCGCACCTGCGGATCCGCCACCTGGATATTGCCGTCGAACTGGCCGTTGTTGGTCAGTTTGATCCGCCAGTCGGCCTGCGCGCGGCCGTTGTTCAGACCGGCGTTGAGGGTCAGCGTATCGAAGGCAATCGGCAGCGCGTTGCCCTGCACCTGCTGCACCACCTTGACGCCGTTGCCGGCCAACGTGACCTTCGCCTCCGGCAGCGCGCCGCCCGGTTTCCAGCTGACGTCGGCTCGGCCGGTGAACACGCCGCTCAGGGCGGTCTCCGGGCCGAGGAACGGCTTGATCATCGCCAGATCGAACCGGTTGAGCACCACGCTGGCCTGGCCGCTCTGGCCGGCTTCGATGGTCTTCGGCACGCACAGCTCGGCATTCGGGTTCTGCCAACAGTGCGGCCCGATACTGATTTTCTGCGCGGTGTTCAGGTAGTCCAGCGCGATGGCGCGCGTCAGGCGCCACTCCCCCACCGGCGTATCGAAGCGGGTATTGTTCAGATTGCCGCGCCAGCGCTGCTGCTGACGATCGAAGCTGCCCTGCAGCGCCAGCTGGCCGGAGACCGGCTTACCGTCGATCTTCAACTGCAGCTGATGCTGCTTCTCGCTGCCTTTGGCGTCCAGGGTCAGCAGGCTGACTTCCAGCGCGTCCTGCTTCAGCTGCTCGACGCGAACCGCCAACTGCCCCTGGATCTGATCCGTGGAGCGCACGTCACCGTCGATCTTCACCCGGTTGATGCGCAGCGCCTGCCACTGCAAGCCGGAGGCGGTCAAATCCGCCAGCAGCTGGGGCGCCTGCAGATTGCCGCGCAGCTTCAGCAGCCCTTTGGCGGTGCCGCCCAGGCCCGGCAGCGCGCCGTCCAGACGCGGCGCGTCGATGTTGGCATCCAGGTTCCAGCTCTTCTCGTCCAGTTGTCCTTTGACGTTCAGTTGGTTGCGCCCCAGCGTCAGATCGATGCCGGGGATTTTCCACTGCCCGGCGGCGTTGCCGCTCAGCGTGCCGCGCGCCGTGACCTTGTTCTGCTTCACGTTGCCGTCCAGTTGCAGCACCGGCACCTGCAGCTGCCAGCTGCCGCCGTGCAGGCTGCCGCGCGTGGTGATCTTGCCGTCGAGTTTCGCCGGCCATTCCGGCCACTGCTTGGCGGTATTGATGCCGCTCAGCGTCAATTGCGAGTTCCAACTGATGGCCTTGCTCCAGTCCACCAGCGCGGTGAGATCGGTATTGCCCTGCAGCGCCGCCAGCCGCAGGCGCTCCAGCTTGAACTGCTCGACGTTGCCTTTGCCGTCCAGCGTCAGCACCGCCGGCGGCAGATCCTGACCTTTCAGATTGGCGCGCGTCGACAACGCATAGTCAGTCGCCTTGCCGTTAAAGCGCAGGCGGAAATCGTTAACCTGGTACTGCGCCTCGCCGCTCAGCGGCCATTTCAGCTGTTTGCTCTGCAGCGTCAGCGCCAGCGGCAGGCCGGCTTCGGCCAGCCGGGTTTGCACATCGAGCTGGGCGCCGACCGGGCCGGACAGGTTCAGCGCGACCTTCAGCTCATCACGCAACCCGCCGCCGATGTTCAGCTTCACCTTTTCGCCCTTCAGCGGCTCGATGTTCAACGCGCTGTTGGCGGTCAGGGCCACCGGCCAATCGCCGGTCAGGGTCGCCTGCCCCTGCACCGACAGCGTGCCCTGCGGCGACTTCACGTCAAAGTTGTCCAGTTGGATATGCTGATCCTGCGTGCTGGCCTGCAGCAACAGACTCGTGATCAGCACGTCGGTATCGCCGGTCAAGCGCAGCTGTTCGCCGCTGATCTCTTTCACGGTGATATCCAGCGGCAGGCGGATGTCCGGCAGATCCGGCAACAGCGGTTTGGCGAACAGTTCCTTCAGCGTTTCGCCAAGCGGCTTCTCTTCCGGCTGCGGCGCCGGTTTCGCCGCGTCGGTAACCTGCTCACCGACCTTTTTCGCCACCTCGACCGCCGGTTGCACCGCTTCCGGCAACGGATTTTGCGGCGTTTTCGGCAAGGCGATCAGCAACGAGCCGATCTTGGTCGGCATCAGCGTCAGCGCGCGCTCTTGCCACTGTGCGCCGGTGCGGAACTCGGCCAGAGAGATGGCGGTGTCGTCGACGGTGACCTTGACGTTGTTCAGCGCCAGCAGGCGCAGGGTGATCGGATAAGGCGTACTGAGATTGGTGGTCGGCTCACTGCTCTCCTCCACCGGCGCGGAGGGCGCCATCTCTTTGGTGTTCACCGCCACGTCCACGTCCTGAGCGGTCAAGGCGTTGACGCACAGCGAGCTGCGTTTAAAGCAGGAGAGCTCGAGGGACAGATGGAATTGCCCGGCGTTGACCGTCACGCCCGGCATCTGATACTTCACGCCCTTCAGCGTCAGATCGCGCCAGCCGCCGCTGACGCCGGCGATCTCCAGCCCCGGCACCCAGCGCGCCGCGCCGTTGATGACCATATGCAAACCGGTGGTGGTCCCCACCAGAAAGGCCAGCCCGCCGATCAGCAGCAGCAGGACGACCAGAAATCCGAGACAAATCTTTTTAACCAGGCTCATAGTTCAGGCCCCAAACCGATGTAGAACTGCATCCCGTGAGTGTCCTTGTCCCCCACGGGCGCGGCGATATCCAGCTTCACCGGCCCCACCGGCGACTGCCAGCGCACGCCTACGCCGGCGCCGGTCTTGAAGTTGCTCTGCTTGATATCGTTCACCGCTTCACCGGAATCGACGAACATCGCCCCCCACCATTTGCCGGTCACGTTGTATTGATACTCCAGCGAGCCGGTCAGCATCTTGGAGGCGCCGGTCAGCTTGCCGTCGTCGCCGCGCGGCGAAATGTCTTTGTACTTGTAGCCGCGAATGCTGCGGTCACCGCCGGCGAAGAAGCGCAAATCCGGCGGCACCTTGTCGAAGTCGTTGGTTTCTATCCATCCCACCTGCCCGCGCGCCACGAAACGATGCTTGTCGGCGAGCGTGCGGATCCAGACGTTCTGCGCCTGCATCAGCGCGAAGTCCACGCCCGAGCCCCAGGTGGTGTCGGATACGTCGATGGAGTAGCGCTGGCTGTCGCCCCAGGTCGGCATCAGGCCGCCGCGCGAGCGGGTGCGGTTGAAGCTGACGCCGGGGTACAGCAGCATGGTGGTGTTGCTGACGTTGCCCTGGGTAAAGTTATCCCAGCGCCAGGTCAGGTTGATCGCCCGCTGCCAGCCGCTGGAGAGATCCCAGTTGCGCGAAGCCACCACTTTGGAGGTCACGGATTTGGTGTCGTTAAGGTCGACGTTCTTGAGCCCGCCCTGCAGCAGGTAATACTGCTCCAGCGGATTCTTCAGCAGCGGGATCTTATAGGTCAGATCCAGCTGCTGCTCCGGCGCCGACACGCTGGCGCTGGTTTCCAGGCTGTGGCCGCGATCGTTGAGCCAGGGCTTTTTCCAGGTGCCTTTCACCCGCGGGCCGACGTCGGTGGAGTAACCGATACCGGTTTCGATGGTATTGCGCGTACGCGGCGTTACCAGCGCGTCCAACGGCAAAATCTTGTTCTCTTTGGCATCGTTGAAATCAGGGGACACCACCACCGAGTTGAACCAGTTGGTGGCGGACAAACGGCGGTTCAGCTCGGCCAAATCCTCCGAACTGTAGTAATCCCCCTGATGAAAGGGCACCAGATTTTGCAGATAGTCTTCGCGGATTTGCGAACCGGTGAATTTCACCTTGCCGAAGCGGTAACGTTCGCCGCTGTTGAAATCGATATCCCAAAACGCCTTGTGCAGATCTTCTGCCACGCCGAGCTGGCTTTTGGTCATGTCGGCGTCGAAGTAGCCTTTGCGCAGCGCCAGGCCGGTCAGCGAGCCTTTGAAACTGTCATACTTGCCGTGGTTGAGGATCTCGCCGATGGTCGGCCGATCCTTCTTTACCAGCGCCAGGTAGTCCTCATCGGTCTTCGCGCCGCCTTCCAGCACGATGTTGGCGCCGGCGATGCGCACCGGTTCGCCCGGATTGACCTTGGCATGCAGCACCGGACGCGACATCCCCGGCCGATCGTCCAGCGTAAACTCGATGGTCGGCTGGTAATAGCCGAGCGCGCGCAGCCCCTGGCGCACCGCCTCATCCACCCGTGCGCGGAAGCGACCGTCGGTGCCGACCTCTTCAGGCGTGATCGACGACAGCCGCACCCGGACGTTTTTTTCCAACTCTCCGCTTAACCCCTCCACCTGCAGCCGCACGTTGGCCGCATAGGCTGCAGGTGCCGCAAGCAACACAGATATCAAGCACATGACCGGGTACTTTGGCACGTGTTCTCCTTATTGATTTTACTTTCCTGTTATGGTGTTCGCTCCGGGGCCAGGGCAGACTCCGCGCTATCATGACGGCAGCCCTCTTCAACCTTCTTCCGGACGCCGCCCGCCGCGCTTTGCCGCCGCGCAACAGGCGAATTCTTCACTTTTGGCGCTCAAAATACTGCGTTAAGCTTATACAAAATCCCACTTGCCGCTTATTGTGGGCAAAGACGCGGTGAGATACAACCGAACCGCCGCCATGTAGGGTCAATTCTTACTGTGACAACAGGAGTCAACCGTGGTGCCATTTTTTGATAAATCACAAACCGTCGATAAGGCAAGCGCGCTGCCTGGCCGCACCACGCCAATGCCTGTCGCAACGCTCAACGTCGTCACCGAACACTCGATGACTCAGGTGCCTGCCGGCATGGAAGTGGCGATCTTCGCCATGGGCTGTTTCTGGGGCGTTGAGCGTCTGTTCTGGCAACAGCCGGGCGTCTACAGCACCGCCGCCGGCTACAGCGGCGGCTACACGCCGAACCCGACCTACCGCGAAGTGTGCAGCGGCCAGACCGGCCACGCCGAAGTGGTGCGCGTGGTGTTCGATCCGCAGGTCGTCAGCTACAAGCAGCTGCTGCAGGTGTTCTGGGAAAATCACGATCCGGCGCAGGGCATGCGCCAGGGCGGCGACGTCGGCACGCAGTACCGCTCGGCGATTTACACGCTGAGCCCAGAGCAGCAGGCCGAGGCGGAAAGCAGCCTGCAACGCTTCCAGCAGGCGATGGCGGCGGCGGGCGACAAGCGCATCATCACCACCGAGATCGCGCCGGCGCTGCCGTTCTATTATGCGGAAGACGATCACCAGCAGTACCTGTTCAAAAATCCGGAAGGTTACTGCGGGCTGGGCGGCATCGGCGTTTGCCTGCCGCCACAGGGCTGATCCGATGCCGGCCGGCGGCACTTTTTTAACCGCTGGCGGCCCCTGTGGGGCAACTGCTATACTGTGCGGGCCGCTTCTGCGGCCCGATAGCTACCCTTCTGGTTGTTATCGCTGCTTTTTTTACTATGTACTACCCTTCCTCTAAGAATTATTAATAAGCTCATTACCATTAATATTCTTAATTTATGGCTTTAGTAACAGTGTGAAAATTATGAAAATAGAGATATTAGGTAATAACCACTACGATGGTGCAGTTCCAACAGAATCAGGGAATTTTAAGAAATGGATAAAATTAAACTATCCAGATATTGAAGTTAGTTTACCTAATAACGCTAAAAAATACGCACTGCATGACTACTCCCTCATATTACCTTTAGTAAATCTAGCTCTAGAAGGTACACTAGTAAATTATCTTAATTTAGTTTATGAATATGCTGAATTTATTTTTAGAGGTTTTCTTAAAGATGAAAAAAACGAGATAAAATTCACTGTAAAATACAAAGACAGCAAAGCAGGGGTTGAGAAGGAATTTCACTTCGAAGGGAGTAGTAAAGACCTAAAAGCCACAATAACAAAATTCAATATAAACAAATTCATGGATGAATAGAAATGTATGGATTGAAATTAAATACACTAAAGTTATCGTTTAATCCTGAGAATGTATTACATGATATCCTTTGCGATTTAAGTAACAGAAATTACAACAGCATGGATATCTCCGTAAAAGAACTAATTTCATCAATAAATTCATCAAAAGAAAAAACCAGTATAGAACAAGAAAAAAACGAAGGCTATATATGGAGTGTTTTTTTCACTCTATTTATAAAGGTGGCATCATTTTGGCGTGAGATTGAAAGGAAAAATTATTATGACTCTTGGGTTAGCTTACAAGATGCTATGGATACTCTTAGACAAGTAAAAAAATTCTACTATCAAGAATCCATAATAATAGATTTTTTTGAAAAACAACTTTTGTCGCTTGAGAAGCTATATCCTTATACAATATTTTCCAGTATAGGCTTCATTGAGGATGGACATGAATGTAGCATATGCAAAAATGATATGGATAGTGATAAATGTGAACATCTGAAAGGAGAGTTGTATTCTGGAGAGGTAGCGTATGCTATAGTAAGAAAAATAGAGAGACTTGATCATTTGGCTTTGGTATATACGCCGCTAGACAAAAGACTTGTCGTAGGCATAAATGACTCACATCCATCATTCAGTGTTTTTTCAGATTTAATGTCTTTTTTTGATAACAAAAACATGAACCCTGTAAACTTTACCGAAGCCGTTACTTTGGACTTTAAAAAGAAAAACCCACAATGGGTTAAGGCTCCTAGAAATTCGATGTGCACTTGTGGTAGTGGATTAAAATACAAAAAATGTTGTATTGCAAATGAGTTTGTAGAACAAAGGCATGTAGAATTCAGGCCTTTTAAGTTGATTTGAATAAGGATGGCAACATGAGAAAAGACGAAATAGATCCAGAATTAAAAGAACTTGCTTATGACTTTTTTTATTGGTATAGCCGCTTTGAATGCGCGCTAAAGGAGAATTCGTTTTTAAAAAGCAATACACCCGGTGATAACGCAGATCCTTGTTGGAATAAATTCATAGTCACTTACAACAAGAACTTCACCCATTCTAGTTCAACTATAAAAATAATAAACCTACACCCCAAAAGACAAAAAATATCCGCAATTGGAAAAATAGAATGGAAAGATGTTGGAGTTGAGCATTGTAGGAACGAACTAGAGAAAACAATAACAATGATAAAAACGGTTAGAAACAACCTGTTTCACGGAGGTAAAAGTGGAGATCGTGAAGTTGATGATGTAAAAAGAAATAAAGATCTCTTGAAATCATGCGTGTCTGCTCTTGCAGAACTAGCTAAATTAGCTAATTTTGACGATGATTTCAGAAGATACTATTAAAAACGAGCAAAAAATGGCTTCTGGTAGGATAGCCTTGAGTCATAAGGCTATTATTTCACATTTCCTTTAACAGTGGAAAATAAAGCTCAGCAGTAATATATAAATATAAAAATTTACATGATAATCTGAAGAAAAATATAGACACGGACTAATAACAAAACCAAGATTTTTATAAAAAAATAAAATATTAACTGATATTCAATTTAATTGCATTCATTATAGTCCATAAACTATGGGTTGCATTTTACTCTCTTTTTATAGACATTCTACAAGCAGTAGCAAAATTCCTCATCCTTAAGCTATACTAGCCCGAGAAGAAATTGCTGCTCGACTCATTGTTGTTGAACAGTTTTTCTAGATAGCGTATCAAATGTTTTTAACTTCCCTTCCGAGGATCTGGTGTGTAACCGGATAGTATATGTTAAACAGTATCTTACTGATTCTTTTTCTGATCGCGGTGAGTGCGTTCTTTTCACTGTCGGAAATCTCTCTGGCCGCCTCGCGCAAGATCAAACTGAAGCTGATGGCGGATGAAGGCAACATCAACGCCGCCAGAGTGCTTAAACTGCAAGAAACCCCAGGCATCTTCTTCACCGTGGTGCAGATCGGCCTGAACGCCGTGGCCATCCTCGGCGGTATCGTCGGCGACGCGGCTTTTTCCCCCACGTTCAAGGTGGTGTTTGATCGCTTCCTGTCGCCCGAACTGGCGGAACAGGTCAGTTTCATCTGCTCCTTCGTGCTGGTGACCAGCCTGTTTATCCTGTTCGCCGATTTGACCCCGAAGCGCATCGGTATGATTGCACCAGAGACGGTCGCCGTCCGGATCATCAACCCGATGCGTTTCTCCATCATGATCTTCCGCCCGCTGGTGTGGTTCTTCAACGGCATGGCCAACCTGATCTTCCGCATGTTCAAGCTGCCGATGGTGCGTAAAGACGACATCACCTCCGATGACATCTACGCGGTGGTGGAAGCCGGTGCCCTGGCGGGCGTGCTGCGCAAGCAGGAGCACGAGCTGATTGAAAACGTGTTCGAACTGGAATCGCGCACCGTGCCGTCTTCGATGACCTCGCGCGAAAGCGTGGTGTACTTCGATCTGCGCGAAAGCGAAGAGAGCATCAAGGAGAAGGTCTCGACCCATCCGCACTCCAAGTTCCTGGTGTGCGACGGCCATATCGATCAGGTGGTGGGTTACGTCGATTCCAAAGACCTGCTGAACCGCGTGCTGGGCAACCAGAGCCTGGTGTTGAGCAGCGGCGTGCAGATCCGCTCGGCGCTGATCGTGCCGGACACATTGACGCTGTCCGAAGCGCTGGAAAGCTTCAAAACCGCCGGCGAAGACTTCGCGGTGATCCTCAATGAATATGCGTTGGTGGTGGGCATCATCACCCTTAACGACGTGATGACCACGCTGATGGGCGATCTGGTCGGCCAGGGCCAGGAAGAGCAGATCGTGGCGCGCGACGAAAGCTCATGGCTGATTGAAGGCGGCACGCCGATCGACGACGTGATGCGCGTGCTGGATATCGACGAGTTCCCGCAGGCGGGCAACTACGAAACCATTGGCGGCTTTATGATGTACATGCTGCGCAAGATCCCGAAACGCACCGACTTCGTCAAATACGCCGGCTACAAGTTCGAAGTGGTGGATATCGACAGCTACAAGATAGATCAGCTGCTGGTCACCCGACTGAGCGACAAACCGGCGGCGGTGCTGCCGAAAGCGCCGGACGACACGCCTGCGGCCTGACGGCGCGAAGGACAAAAACATCAGCGGCCCCACCGGGGCCGCATTTTTTTACCGCTGTCAGCGCCGTGTTCAGCCGACCTCGGCCTGCAGCAGCAGCACCTGGCGGTTCACTTCGGACATCACGCTGAAATGGCGCTTGTCGCGAATCTTCGGCGGCAGGATTTTCCCCTCGTCGAATTCAAATGCGCCCACGTCCTTGATATACAGCCTTCCGCGAAACAGGGTCTTAACGTACTTCGCCACTTTCAAAGGGTTATAACGCTGGAAGATTCTCATTCTTTTACGCTCCTCCCGTTGATCCATGCGCTCAGCGAGCCGCCAAAGGTGGCAGCCTCGAAATTCAGAACGCAACTTGATTGCATGTAGTAGACCCAGTAAAGACCAGATCGTTCACTTCCGCCCGGTGATCTGCACTGGATTTACACTTTTTGACAGAATTGTATATGATGATTTATAACGTTTTCAGGATATCCCTTCAAAATCTGATGATTAGCGAACCAAGGGAAAAACTGCGATCCGGTTAACAGGACAGACCTCTTATCACATCCTATGCTTTAGGCTGTCGAAGTGCTGTCGCACAAATTCCCCCATTTACAAGGAGAAAGCATGAAAACAAGTCGCATGCTGATGGTATCCCTGCTGCTCGCCCCGCTTTTCGCTTCCGCGCACAACTTCCAGCTCCAGCAGCGCGTGGCGCCGGTTGGCGTCAGCGATAAAGGAGAGCTCAATTACGCTGACGGTAATTTTAGCTACCAGAATTGGAACAGCGCGCAGCTCAGTGGAAAAGTGCGGGTGATACAGCACATTGCCGGCCGCAGCTCCGCCAAAGACATGAACGACCCACTGATTGAAGCGATTAAGAAGGCGAAGCTACCACACGATCGTTACCAAACGACGACAATCGTCAACACCGACGATGCCCTGATGGGCACCGCCATGTTCGTGCGCAGCAGCATCGAAGACAGCAAGAAAGAGTTCCCGTGGTCGCAGTTTATCGTCGACAGCGACGGCAACGTGCGCAAAGCCTGGGATCTGCAGCCGAAAGGTTCCGCCATCGTGGTGCTGGATAAGCAAGGGCGCATTCAGTTCGCCAAAGACGGCGCGCTGACGCCGGAAGAGGTGCAGCAGGTGATGTCCAAGCTGCACCAGCTGTTGGCGAACTGACTCAGAACAGCGAAACCCGGAAGCCGGGGTTGAGGAAAGATTCACGCGGGGTATAAAGCAACGGCTTGCCCTGCCAATCGTGAATTTGCGCCCCGGCGGCCACCGCCACCGCGTGTCCTGCGGCGGTATCCCAAATATTGGTTGGCCCGAAGCGCGGATAGAGCTGCGCCTTGCCTTCCGCCACCAGGCAGAACTTCAGTGAGGAACCGACGGACACGGTCTGGTGCTCGCCCAACTGCTGCAGATAGTCTTTCAATTCGTCGTCGATATGCGAGCGGCTCACCACCACCAGCGGCGGATGCGCGTTGCTGACGCCGATCGCCTGCCGCACGCCCTTCTCTTCTTTCCAGGCCTTGCCGCGCTCCGCCAGGTACAACACGTCGATCGCCGGGGCGTACACCACGCCCATCACCGCCTGCCCGTCTTCAATCAAGGCGATATTGACCGTGAACTCGCCATTGCGATGCAAGAACTCTTTGGTGCCGTCCAGCGGATCGACCAGCCAGTAGCGCGTCCAGTTGCGGCGCTCTTCCCACGCCGGCGGATCCTCTTCCGACAGCAGCGGCACCTCCGGCGTCAGGGCCGCCAGGCCGCGCTTGATGATGTGATGCGCCGCCAGATCGGCCGCCGTCACCGGTGAGTCATCTTTTTTCTGTGCGACATCAAGCGGTTGTTCACCGTCGTACACCGCCATGATCGCCGCCCCCGCCTCGCGGGACAGTTGGCAAATTCGCTCTAACATCATGCACCTCAACTCTGCATCTCCGTGGGAAATTTCCCTCTGTCTCTGCTAGCAGACTAGTTTTTTTTACGCCGAATATCCATCTCAACCGGCTAAGCCGCGGGAATTCCTCAGATCTTGTTGGGCACAACTGTGAACTTCCCCGCGTTACCCGCCGCCGTTTTCTGCCACACTTCACAGTTTACTGTGGCAAGCAGTGTTAATTACATTTCCCTCTGCGATAACACTCGAATAATGGAATGGAGAGAACCCCAAATGATGAAGCATCCACTGACGCTGTCCGCGCTTGCGCTGCTGGTATGCGCCTCGGCGCAGGCGGCCACCGTCGATCTGCGCGTGCTGGAAACCACCGATCTGCACAGCAACATGATGGACTTCGATTACTACAAGGACACGCCGACCGACAAGTTCGGCCTGGTGCGCACCGCCAGCCTGATCCAACAGGCGCGCCAGCAGGCCGCCAACGCGGTGTTGGTGGATAACGGCGACATCATTCAGGGCAGCCCGCTCGGCGATTATATGGCGGCCAAGGGGCTGAAACCGGGCGACGTGCACCCGGTCTATAAGGCGATGAACACGCTGGACTATGTGGTCGGCAACATCGGCAACCATGAGTTCAACTACGGGCTGGACTACCTGAAGAACGCCATCGCCGGCGCCAAATTCCCGTACATCAACGCCAACGTCATCGACGCCAAAACGCAAAAACCACTGTTCACGCCATACATCATCGTCGATACCCCGGTGAAGGATCGCGATGGCAAGGCGCATACGCTGCGCATCGGCTACATCGGCTTCGTGCCGCCGCAGATCCTGGTGTGGGACAAAGCCAACCTGCAGGGCAAAGTGACGGTGGACGACATCACCGCCACCGCCAAGCGCTACGTGCCGCAGATGCGTAAACAGGGCGCCGATCTGGTGGTGGCGATCCCGCATTCCGGGTTGTCCAGCGAGCCTTACAAGGCGATGGCGGAAAACTCGGTCTATTACCTCAGCCAGGTGCCCGGCATCGACGCCATCATGTTCGGCCACGCCCACGCGGTGTTCCCGAGCAAGGACTTCGCCAACATCAAAGGCGCGGATATCGACAAAGGCCTGCTGAATGGCGTACCGGCGGTGATGCCGGGCCAATGGGGCGACCATCTCGGCGTGGTCGATCTGCAGCTCAACAACGATGGCGGTAGCTGGAAAGTGACCGCCGCCAAAGCGGAAGCGCGGCCGATCTACGACAAAGAGAACAAGAAATCGCTGGCGGCGGAAGATGCCGCGCTGGTGAAGGTGTTGGCGGACGATCACAAAGGCACGCGCGAGTTCGTCAGCCAGCCGATCGGTAAATCCGACGGCAACATGTACAGCTACCTGGCGCTGGTGCAGGACGATCCGACGGTGCAGATCGTCAACAATGCGCAGAAGGCCTACGTCGAACATTACATCCAGGGCGACCCGGACCTGGCCGATCTGCCGGTGCTGTCCGCGGCGGCCCCGTTCAAGGTCGGCGGCCGCAAGAACGACCCCGCCAGCTTCGTCGAAGTGGAAAAAGGCCAGCTCACCTTCCGCAACGCCGCCGATCTCTATCTCTATCCCAATACGCTGGTGGTGGTGAAGGCCAGCGGCAAAGAGGTGAAAGAGTGGCTGGAGTGCTCCGCCGGCCAGTTCAACCAGATCGACGTCAACAGCGCCAAGCCACAAGGCTTGATCAACTGGGACGGCTTCCGCACCTATAACTTCGACGTGATCGACGGCGTCAACTACCAGATCGACGTCAGCCAACCGGCGCGCTACGACGGCGAATGCCAGCTGATCAACGCTAAGGCGGAGCGCATCAAGCAGCTGACCTTCAACGGCAAGCCGATCGATCCGAACGCCACCTTCCTGGTTGCCACCAACAACTACCGCGCCTACGGCGGCAAGTTTGCCGGCACCGGCGACAAACATATCGCCTTCGCTTCGCCGGATGAAAACCGCTCGGTGCTGGCGGCCTACATCACCGCCGAAACCCAGCGGCATGGCGCGGTGCGCCCGCAGGCGGACAACAATTGGCGTTTGGCTAACTTCAGCAGCAAGCAGCCGCTGGATATCCGCTTCGAGACCTCGCCTTCGGACAAAGCGACGAAGTTTATCAAAGAGCACGCCCAATACCCGATGAGCGCCGCAGGCAGCGACAGCATCGGCTTCGCGGTTTATCGCATCGATTTAAGCGGTAAGTAACTCACTGTCACTGGCCGGCTCGCCCGGCCATTCATCGCCCGTTTGCGCGGCGCATAAAATAAGGGCGCCACGAAGGCGCCCAGAGTAATCCTCGGTGGGATTACAGGATTTCCAGCAGCTCGACGTCGAACACCAGCGCGCTGAACGGCGGGATGGACGCGCCTGCGCCACGCTCGCCGTAGGCCAGGTTGTGCGGGATATACAGCTGCCATTTGGAACCGACCGGCATCAGGGTCAGCGCTTCGATCCAGCCTGGGATCACGCCGCTGACCGGGAATTCTGCCGGCTGGCCGCGTTCAACCGAGCTGTCGAACACGTCGCCGTTGATCAGACGGCCGGTGTAGTGCACACGCACGCGATCCTGACGGGACGGGATTGGGCCGTTGCCCTGCTCCAGTACGGAGAACTGCAGGCCAGACTCGGTCAGCGTCACGTCGTCGCGCTTGGCGTTGTCGTCCAGGAATTTCTGGCCTTCAACGGCCATCGCCTGCTGGCGCTCGCGGCGCACCGCATCCGCACGCTCGTGGATTTCACGCAGCGCACGGTGCACCACGTCTACCGGAACCGCCGGGGCATTCCCTTCCAGCGCGTCGCGCAGACCCGCCAGCAAAGCTTCCGGTTGCAAACCTTCCAGCCCGGACTCTTGCAGCTGCTGGCCGACCTGTAAACCAATCCCGTAACTTGCTTGCGCTTCAACGCTGTCAAAAGAAGGGGTTGTCATGGGGTTTTCCTTAAGTCTGTAAAAAGTCGAAAGCGCAGCATAACAGCGCGTCAATGCCGGGTAAAATCTTGTGTGGAGAATGATGACTTTTGTCGTAGAAAAAGAAACAATAACCTTCTGTTAACGCCCGCAGCCGCAAACCCCGGCCCTGCCGCTCAGCCGCCTTTCACTTCAATCAGTTAGCGGACTATACTGAAAGCAGGATATCGGGCAGGCGACGCGCTTGCCGCGCCGTGCTTATTATTACGCCGTCGAAGAGAGGTCACCATGGGCAGAATCGCGCCCAGGAGAAGGAAAACCACCCGCATCTACCAGCCGCTGCTGCGCACCTGGCTGAACATCAGCCAGCGCCTGAAACCCGGCGCCGCACCCACGCAGGAAGACGCGGAGTCGCCATCGGAACCGCCGTCGGCCAACGACAAGATGCAGCGGGTCAAAACGCTGCTGGCCAAAGTCTGGCATCTGCCGGACGGCTTCCATTGGATGGAACCACTGCCCTACTTTCACCGCCGCTGGGTGCTGATCTTCGGCATCATTCTGCTGCTGGCGTTGCTGTGGCCCTACTCGCCCGAAAGACAACCGTTCCCGGTCTCTCAGCAGGAAACCAGCGTGCCGCTGCAGGCTGAGCTGCAAAACGGCGGTGGCGCCGCCACGCCGGCCAACGAACCGACGCCGGCGGGCAACTGGCAGCGTTATCAGATCCAGCCCGGCCAGACGCTGGCCCAGCTGTTTCGCGACAACAATCTGCCGGTGAATGAGGTGTTCGCCATGGCGCAGGTGGAAGGCGGCGACAAGCCGCTGAGCAACATGAAAGCCGGTCAGGAAGTGCGCATCGAACGCGACGCCAACGGCGTGATTAACGCGCTGTCGGTCACCACCGTGGACAACAGCCAGGCGCTGTTCCGCCGCCAGGCCGACGGCAGCTACCGCCGGGAACGTTAATCGCTAAAGCTGCGCCAGCAGAAACTCGCGCAGCACTACGCCCTGGTTGTGCGCGGTATCTTTGCTGCCATACAGCAGCGTCAGCGCCTCCCCCTGCCGCAACAGCACCACCAGCGGCTGCCAGGTGTCGTTGGCCGCCAGCTGTTGGCGGTAACGCGCCTCGAAGGCTTCCCACTGGTCGGTATGCTGATGGAACCACTTGCGCAGCTCGTCATCCGGCGCCACCTGTTTCAACCACTGCACGCCCGCCAGCCTCTCCTTGCTGATGCCGCGCGGCCATAGCCTGTCTATCAGATAGCAATGCGCCGGCGCCGGCGCGCTGAAGTCGTAAACCCGCTGTAGCGTAATCGTTGCCATCACACGCTCTCCCTTTTCATCCCGTCTTCTAGCGTAGCGCGTTTTGCCGGGCGCAGAAAAGCAAAACGCCAGCGCGAGGCTGGCGTTTTAACCGGGTTAACAGCAGCGTAAATTACGCTTCTGCAACCACAACTACATTCAGCTGTGCGAACACGTCGCTGTGTACCTGGAAGTGCACTTCGTGCTCACCAGTGGTACGCAGAACGCCGTTCGGCAGACGAACTTCGCTCTTGGCAACTTCAACGCCTGCCGCAGTCACTGCGTCAGCGATGTCGCGGGTGCCGATAGAGCCGAACAGTTTACCTTCGTCGCCAGATTTGGAAGCGATGGTCACTGAACCCAGTTCGTTGATCTTGGTTGCGCGAGCTTCAGCAGCAGCCAGAACGTCAGCCAGTTTGGCTTCCAGTTCAGCACGGCGTGCTTCGAAGAACTCAACGTTTTTCTTGGTAGCAGGAACAGCTTTGCCCTGTGGTACCAGGAAGTTACGAGCGTAGCCCGCTTTAACGTTAACTTGATCACCCAGGCTGCCCAGGTTTGCTACTTTATCAAGCAGAATAACTTGCATTACCTTATCCTCTCAAAGTCGTTAATGGACAGTGGCCGATTACTGATGACGATCAGTGTACGGCAACAAAGACAGGTAGCGCGCGCGCTTGATAGCACGGGCCAGCTGGCGCTGATATTTTGCACGAGTACCGGTGATACGGCTCGGTACAATTTTACCACTTTCGGTGATGTAGTTTTTCAGCGTAGCGATGTCTTTATAGTCAATCTCTTGAACGCCTTCCGCGGTGAAACGGCAGAACTTGCGACGACGGAAATAACGTGCCATTTGGCTAGTCTCCAGAATCTATCAATTCAATCTGCTCGGCATGCAGAACCAATTTGCTCAGCCCGTTGCGCCCTTGATGGCAGCTTACAAAGCCTTGCACGGTAATCTGACTGCCGACCGTTAATCTTTGAGTTAGTGCTTGTGACTGTTGTCCGCTGACAACCACGGGCATTCGGCACCATGCTTGTCTGCTGAATCCGGCTTCCATCTGCTGCGAACGGTGCTCTAGCACAAATTGGCAGTGCGGTATCCCGGAAGGACTCACTTTTCGAACCGGCGCCTTGCACACAGTGCCCGACAAAACCAGACGATTAGCCGTCACGGCGGCAATTACTCTTCAGAATCCCCAGCATCTGCATCATCTGCGGTTTCGTTAGCGAAGTCTTCGCGGCGATCGCCACGACGTTCGTCTTTCGCTTTAACCATCGGAGATGCTTCAGTTACCGCGTGCTTAACGCGCATAACCATGCTGCGGATAACGGCGTCGTTGAAGCGGAAGTTAGTTTCCAGCTCATCGATCGCTTCCTGCGGCGCTTCAACGTTCAGCAGAACGTAGTGAGCTTTGTGCAGTTTGTTGATCGGATAAGCCAGCTGACGGCGGCCCCAGTCTTCCAGACGGTGAATCTGACCTTGCGCGTTAGTGATGGTAGCACTGTAACGCTCGATCATGCCCGGAACCTGTTCGCTTTGGTCAGGATGGACCATAAAAACGATTTCGTAATGACGCATCGAATTGCTCCTTACGGATTATTCAGCCTCCTGTCAGGGTCAACCGCGGCCCATGGAAGCAAGGAACGTGTTTAGTGTGCGGCTGAAAAATGACGCGTAATCATACTGACGCAGGGCGGGAAACTCAAGGACTGCGTGGGTTTTATTCGCGTTATTGAGAGGGGGTATGGGAAATAGCACGATTTGCTGGCGGGGAAACCTATGTACGCCAATCCATCAGTTTCAAAAATCTTTCAATGAAATCAGCGCTGAGTCACAAATCTATTTCATTTTTTTTGAAAGAGGCCATCAAAACGCCCCGCTTTTTAATCCGCCGCAACCGACTAAAATTAACCTTATCCGCCGCAGACAGCGCGACGAAAAAGATTCCAGGTTATTCAATGCAGATAAATGACTTTTTGCCGCAGCGACACTCGCTGTCAGGCCGTAACGGCAAAAAGTAAGAGAGGCACTATGAAACGCATCATTCTCGCGACGGCGCTTGCCGCCCTGTTCTCCGCCAACGTGATGGCCGCGACGGAGATCTCCTCGCACCAGGCCGATCAACGCCAGAGCGTTGGCTTCGTCACCCTGAACCAGAACGTGGTCTCGCCGGATGACGCCAGCAGCCAGGTCAGTAAAATCGCCGATCAACGCGGTGCAAGCTCTTATCGCATCATCGCCCTGCATGAACCGGGCGACAACAGCACGATGCACGTTAGCGCCGAGCTGTACCGTTAAAAAGACGCGCCACGCCAGGGAAATCCCCAGGGCTTCATCAGAAAGCCCGTTCAGTCCGCATCGGAGCGCCGCCTGTCGGGCGCTCCACTTCCTCACCCATCACAGTTTGAGCAACGTCGGCGCGCTGAACGCCTTGCCCGGATTGTGCAATTGCAGCGCCATCCGCAGATAGTTTGTCCGTACCTGCAGCAGTTCGGCGCTTTCCTCCAGCGTCGCCCGCTGCTCGAAGGAGAGCGAGCCGGCCTTCGCGGTTTGCGCGGCCGCCGCTTTCGGCGCGGAGGCGAACAGCGCCGTCATGTTTTGCACCGTATGCGCGGTGATGCGCGACAGCGGATTTGACTTGTTTTGCCGCGCCTTGCCGTCGGCTGCCCCCAGCATCTCACTGAAGGCGATTGAGTTAAGATCGGCGCGCGCTTTCATCGTTCCCGTCAGCCCGCGCGCTGTCTCGGCCGTATTGCTGATACCCTTTATCATGCTCTCCGCTCCTTGCCGCCCCTGAAAGAATTCACGCTGACATTCTCCTCCGCCATGCGTCAAACAATGACCGAAACAGCCTACAGAGAGCACCGCAATTCCACGCATCGCGCCCGGAGGCGCATTACAATTCGCGGCGAAAGAAATCGGTGGTGGCGGACAGCGCCAGCGGCGTGATGCGATGCTTCACGCCCGGCTCGACGAGCGATGTCAAACGGCCGTCCGCACCTTGCTGCCGCAGTTCAGCCGCCAAACGCAGGCTGTCCGCCGCCGGCACCACGTCGTCCGTCTCGCCGTGCCACAGCAGCAGCGGCCGCCCTGCAATCTGCGCCAAACGTCCTTCCAGCTCATACTCCGCCAGCACGGCGGTGCGCGCCGCAAACGCCGTCGGCGAGAGCGCCTCGCCCGTCTCGCCCAACGGCGGATACAGCGTTTGCGCCAGCGCACGGTAATAGCCGGAACCCATCAGGCTGGCGGCCGCACGGATCCACGGAAAGCGCGCGAAGGCGCCAAGCGCGGTCATGCCGCCCATTGAGGCGCCGGCGACGCCGATGCGGCCGTCGGCGATCAGGCCAAGCCGCTCAAAATGCGCGTTGATCTGCGGCAGTTCATCGATATTGCTGCGCAGGATCTCCCAGAATGACGCCAGGCGCCGCGCCTCATCGCCGTCGAATCGCTCGCCGTGCCGATCGGCATCCGGCAACACCGCCCGAAAACCGGCGCGCGCCAGCGCATAGGCGAAATAAGCGTACACCTCTTTCGACGAGGTATAGCCATGGCAGAAGAACACCGTCGGCAGCGGCCGATGATACTGCCCCGCCGGCACCGCATGGATCACCGCGATATCGCCAACCCGCTCGTCATGAATTTCGATCATCCGTTCATCCTCAACTCACCTGTTGGCATTCATCATGACAAACTTGCGCGAAGCAGCGTTAGCTCAATCTGTTACAGCTTATATTGCGTTACACTGAAGCCATCGCACCGGCGCTTACGAGGTCACCATGACGATTGCCCGCACACTCATTACCCTGACGCTGGCCGCACAGCTTTCCGCCTGCGGCATCATGACCACCACGCCGAAACCGCCGCCGCCCCCCACCGCTCAGGCGCAGGAGATCGTCCGCGCGCAGACCGCCGAGCTGGTGAAAATGGGCACCGTCACCGCAGTGGTGCGCGGCAGCCCGATGGACGTGGAAGCGGAGATCCAACGCAAGGCCACCGCCGCCGGCGCCCGTTATTACGTGATCATCATGAACAGCGAAACCGTCGTGCCGGGCCAATGGTATTCCCAGGCGATCCTGTATCGCTAAGGCGGGGATTTTTTAAGCAGCTTTACACTGGCTTTGCACTGGCTGAAGAAGGGTGTTGCACACTGAGGGACAGCATGCCGCATGTTGCGGGTGTCGATTCAGGATCTGACGAAGGGGAACGCCATGAAACGCTCCACCGCACTCACCTCCCTCTTGCTTTCCATGGGATTGCTCAGCACCGGCGCACAGTCCGCCGAGCTGGCGCCCGCCGATCGCGTTACGCCGCTCAGTGAAATCGCCGAGATCACCTTCAACGATTTACCCGGCTCACCGCAGGAGGCGGAACTGGCCATCGCCCGCACCGCCGACCAACACGGCGCCAGCTATTACCGCATCCTGCGGATGGAAGAGCAGGCGCACCCGCTTGGCTGGCGCGCCTCGGCCATCTTATACCTTTAGTAGCTCATGCAAGCCGCATTCAACACCCCGCCGCTGACGGAGACGCCCCCCAGGAAAATCCCGGCGGCCAGGTGATTCGCTTCTATCTTGTCGCTGATGCGCGGCATGTAGATCTTCACGGCGGCGAACAGCAGCAGTTGCACCACCAGCGCCACCACGCCCCACAGCAGGTAATCCAGCAGGCTGATCGAGTTGATCGCCGCGCTGGCCAGCGGGATCACATATCCCAGGCAAGCGCCGATAAAAGCAAAGGCGGCGGATTGATTATCGGCCTTGATCAGCGCCCATTCGTCGTGCGGGGTGATGCGGGTATAGACGAACAGAAACACCAAAATCATGGCGAAGCCGCTGAAGAAGTAAGAGGCGAACGCCGCCAACGCGCTGAGAATATCCATGTGCATTTTCCTGTCAGAGTGAGGCTGAATTAAAAAGGTTTTCGCCGCCGGGCGCCACCCTTTTCCCTAACCGCCGATGGCGCGATTCAGCAGAAGTTCGCACGCCTCGGCCGACAGCAGGCTCTCGCCGCGGTGATCCAGCGTCAGATGACACCAGGCGTCGGCGATCAGCGGGCTGGCGTGCTGCAGCAGCTGCGCGGCGCAGCACAGGTCGAACAGCTGTTGAGTCAGCAGCCGCCCCATCTCCTCGCTCGGTTGCCGGGCACGCTGCTGCCACTGCCGCCAGGCGTGATCGAACAACCGATTCTGGCCGCGCACCGGCTGCAGCTCGAACTGCAACATCTCGAGCGCGCCCGGCAGTTTATGCAGACTGCGCAACACGTCCAGACACATGATGTTGCCGGAGCCCTCCCAGATGCTGTTCACCGGCATTTCACGGTACAGGCGCGGCAGCTCACTCTCCTCGCAGTAACCGATGCCGCCCAGCACCTCCATCGCCTCGGCGATGAACGGCATGCCCTGACGGCAAATGCTGTATTTAGCCGCCGGGGTCAGCAGCCGGCTGTAGATCAGTTCGCCTTCATTGCTGCGGCTCTCCCAGGCGCGAGCCAGCCGGAACAGCAACGCGGTATGCCCTTCCAGCCGCAGCGCCATGCGCGCCAAGACCTGGCGCATCAGCGGTTGTTCTATCAACAATTTGCCGAACGCCTGCCGCTGCAGCGCATGATACAGCGCCACCGACAGCCCGCGGCGCATCAGGCCGTGGCAGCCCAGCGAACAGTCGAAACGGGTCAGGCCGCCCATCTTCAGGATATGCCGCACCCCGTCGCCCTCATCGCCCAGCAGCCAGGCCGTGGCGTCCTGAAACTCCACCTCGCTGCTGGCGTTGGAGCGGTTGCCCAGCTTGTCTTTCAACCGCTCAAGGCGAATGGCGTTGCGGCTGCCGTCCGGCAAAATGCGCGGCAGGAAGAAACAGGACAGCCCGCCTTCGGCCTGCGCCAGCACCAGGTGCGCATCGCTTTGCGGCACCGAGAAGAACCACTTGTGCCCCACCAGCCGGTAGGCTTCGCCCGGCCCGCGCGCGCCGAGCGGCGTGGCGGTGGTGGTATTGCTCAAGACATCGGAGCCGCCCTGCTTCTCTGTCATGCCCATGCCGATCAGCAGGCCGCGCTTTTGCCCGCCCGGCAGCAGATGAGCGTCATAACGATCCGACAGCAGCGGCGTCAGCCAGGCGCGAAACTCGGCCGGTAACGCCTGCAGCAGCAGCGGCGTGGCGCCGAAGGTCATGGTCACCGGGCAGAGCGTGCCGGCCTCGACCTGCGCATGCAGCATAAAGCGCGCGGCGCGCGCCACGAAGGAACCGATGCGCGCATCCTCCTGCCAGGGCAGGTTGTGCACCCGGTTGGCGATCAGCCCCTGCATCAGGATATGCCAGGCCGGGTGAAAGCGAACGTCGTCCAGCCGCTGGCCGGTGGCATCGTAGCGCAGCAGCTCCGGCGGGTTGGCGTTGGCCAGCCGCCCCAGCTCCAGCGACTCCTGCGTGCCGAGCTGCTGGCCCAGCGAAGCCAATACCTCGGCGTCCCAACCGCCTTGCTCGCGCTGCAACGCTTCGCGCAGCGGCGTATCGGAGAGAAACAGGTTGCTGTTACCCAGCGGCTTGGGTTGGTTAAAAACGGTGTGCGTAGTCCAGACCATGAGAGTGCTCCCTGAAAAAAGCGTCAGGAGTAAGTATGGTCGGCGCAGAGATTTCTGCCGCAGGCGGGATCACAAGAGGGGGAATTAACGGGAGCACGGCGCCCCCGTCAGAAGAATCAGCCGCGCTGGCGCACCGCTTCGAACAGGCAGATGCCGGTGGCGACCGACACGTTCAGTGAAGAGACGGTACCGGCCATCGGGATGCTGATCAGCTCATCGCAGTGTTCGCGGGTCAGGCGGCGCATGCCTTCGCCTTCCGCGCCCATCACCAGCGCCATCGGGCCGGTCATTTTGCTCTGATACAGGGTATGGTCAGCTTCGCCGGCGGTGCCGACGACCCAGACATTCATCTCTTGCAGCAGACGCAGCGTGCGCGCCAGGTTGGTCACGCGGATCAACGGCACGTTTTCGGCGGCGCCGCAGGCCACTTTCTTGGCGGTGGCGTTCAACTGGGCGGAACGATCGCGGGGCACGATCACCGCGTGCACGCCGGCCGCATCGGCGCTGCGCAGGCAGGCGCCGAGGTTATGCGGGTCGGTCACGCCGTCCAGCACCAGCAGGAATGGCGTTTCCACGCTCTCCAACAGGCCCGGCAGATCGTTCTCCTGATACTGACGCCCTTCGCGCACCCGGGCGATGATCCCCTGGTGCACCGCGCCTTCAACCTTGTCATCCAGCCATTGGCGATTCGCCACCTGGATCACGATGCCGGTCGCTTCCAGCTCGGCGATCAGCGGCTGCAGGCGGCGATCTTCGCGGCCTTTCAGGATAAACACTTCCAGGAAGCGTTGCGGATCGCGCTCTAACAGGGCTTTGACGGCGTGGATGCCGTAAATAATTTCGCTCATGATGCTCTTTTAAAGTCGTGCGGCCGGCGATAACCGGCCGATGGTAACGATGTGCGGCAGGTTAAGCCTGCTCGGCACCTTTCTTCTTGGCTGCGCGTTTGGCTTTGGTCGCCGCCGCGATTTTCCGCGTTTTGTCGGACGCTTTCTTGGCTTTCTTTTTCGCCTTCTTCACGTTGTCCGCGGGCTTGGCGTCATCCTGCTTGCGGAAGGCGCTGTCCGGCTCGAAGTTGGCCGGCGGTTTGCCGCCGCGGCGCTTGCCGCGCCCCGCATTGCCGCTGTCGCGCAGCGTGCGCTGGCCGCCCTTCTTGGCGCGATCGCGCTCGGTTTTGCCTTCACCGCGCGCTTTGCGGGTACTGGACACCAGCGCGAAGTCGATCTTGCGCTCGTCCATATGCACCGCATCCACGCGGATCTCCACCGTATCCCCCAGGCGATAGACCGTGCCGGAAGACTCGCCGATCAGGCGCTGGCCGATATTATCGTAGCGATAGTAATCATTATCCAGCGTTGATACGTGCACCAGCCCGTCGATGAACAGATCGTTCAGGCGCACGAAGAAGCCGAAGCCGGTCACGCTGGAGATAATGCCGCTGAACACTTCACCGACGTGATCCTGCATGAAGTCGCACTTCAGCCAGTCGGCGACGTTGCGCGTCGCTTCGTCCGCGCGGCGCTCGGTCATCGAACAGTGTTCGCCCAGCTGCAGCATCTCTTCGAATTCGCTGTGCCAGCCGCCGGTCGGCGTCCAGCGCTCTTTCGGCTCGCCATGCTCTTTGGCCAGCTGGTATTTGATCGCGCGGTGCAACGCCAGATCCGGATAACGGCGGATCGGCGAGGTGAAGTGGCCGTAAGAGGCCAGCGCCAGGCCGAAGTGGCCGCGGTTTTCCGGATCGTAAATCGCCTGCTTCATCGAGCGCAGCAACATGGTTTGCAGCATTTCGTGGTCAGGGCGCTCGGACACTTCATCCATCAGCACCGCATAGTCCTTCGGCTGCGGCTTGTTGCCGCCGCCCAGCGTCAGCCCCAGCTCGCTCAGCACGCTGCGCAGCGCGGAGATGTGGTCATCGCTCGGACGATCGTGCACGCGGTACAGCGCCGGCTCGTTGCGTTTCTCGACGAAGCGCGCGGCCGCCACGTTGGCCATGATCATGCACTCTTCGATCAGCTTGTGGGCGTCGTTGCGCACCGTCGGCTCCACGCGCTCGATGCGGCGTTCGGCGTTGAAGATGAATTTGGCTTCTTCGGTTTCAAACGCGATGCCGCCGCGCTCGGCGCGCGCCTTATCCAGCACCTTGTACATGGCGTGCAGCTCTTCCAGGTGCTTGACCAGCGGGTGGTAATGCTCGCGCAGCTCCTGATCGCCCTGCAGAATGTGCCACACCTTGTTGTAGGTCAGGCGGGCGTGGGAGCTCATCACCGCCTCGTAGAACTTGGCCGTGGACAGGCGCCCTTGGGCGGAGATGGTCATCTCGCACACCATGCACAGGCGATCGACCTGCGGGTTCAGGGAGCACAGCCCGTTGGACAGCACTTCCGGCAGCATCGGGATCACCTGCGACGGGAAATACACCGAGTTGCCGCGGCTGCGCGCTTCGTCGTCCAGCGCGGTGCGTGGACGCACATAGTAGCTGACGTCGGCGATCGCGACCCACAGGCGCCAGCCGCCGCCGCGTTTTTTCTCGCAGTACACGGCATCATCGAAGTCGCGCGCGTCTTCACCGTCGATGGTGACCAACGGCAGCTTGCGCAGATCGACGCGGCCCTTCTTGGCCGCTTCCGGCACCTGTTCGCTGAGATCGGCCACCTGCTTTTCCACCTGCGGTGGCCAGGTATGCGGGATCTCATGGGTGCGCAGCGCGATATCCACCGCCATGCTGGTGCCCATTTTGTCGCCGAGGATCTCGACGATCTTGCCGACCGCTTTGGTGCGGCGGGTTGGGCGTTGAGTCAGCTCCACCACCACCATATACCCCATGCGCGCGCCGCTGACGCTGTCCGCCGGGATCAGAATATCGAAGCTCAGACGGCTGTCGTCCGGCACCACGAAGCCGGTACCGGCATCCATGAAGAAGCGGCCGACGATCTGGCTGGTTTTCGGCACCAGCACGCGCACGATGCGCGCTTCGCGACGCCCTTTGCGATCCGCGCCCAGCGCCTGCGCCAGCACCACGTCACCGTGGATCGCCATTTTCATCTGTTCGGCGGACAGGTACAGATCGTCTTTGCTGCCTTCAACGCGCAGGAAGCCGTAGCCGTCGCGGTGGCCAATCACCGTGCCGCGCAGCAGGTCCAAACGTTCCGGCAGCGCGTAGCACTGGCGGCGGGTAAACACTAACTGGCCATCGCGCTCCATGGCGCGCAGGCGGCGGCGCAGCGCTTCCAGCTGTTCTTCGCCGCTGAGGCCCAATTCGTTGCCCAGTTCTTCGCGGCTGGCCGGCGTTTCTCGTTTCGCCAAATGGGCCAGGATATATTCACGGCTGGGAATGGGAGATTCGTATTTTTCTGCTTCTCGTTCCAGGAATGGATCTTGTGACATTGCGGTTCCTCCGTTGTCATCAGCAGGATGACGTTGAGCCTTGTCTTCTCAACGTCGTTTTATTCGACAAGCAATAGCTTGTAGAGCGGCGGATTGTCTTCGACCATGTCGGCCAACGTATGCTTATCCAGCTCTTCAAGGAAATTCTGTACGCCCTGTTGGAGCACCTGCTTCAATCGGCAGGCAGGGGTGATGTGGCAAAACTCGCTGCTGCAGTTAACCAGCGCAAGCGGCTCCAGCGCCCGCACGACATCGCCGAGGCGAATGCTCTCGGCCGGTTTGCCCAAACGGATGCCGCCATGCTTGCCGCGCACCGCCGTGACAAAACCGACCCGGCTCAACTGATTGATGATCTTCACCATATGGTTGCGAGACACGCCATACACCTCGGTCACTTCCGAGATACTGGTCATCTTGTCCTGCGGCAACGAGGCCATGTAGATCAACGCCCGCAGACCATAATCAGTAAAACTTGTTAACTGCACATCTTACCTCTGGGTATGACTTTACCCGTCTGATACGCCGCTTTTCGGCGCTATTCAAAAGATTACTCATTGGATAATAAACCAGCCGGAGAGTTCGTCGCTAATTATTTAGCGAATCCCGCGCCCTAAGGCGGGTTTATGAAAGGATTTTTTGACGTGAAACCGCAATCGGAGGGAGTCAGGATAAAAACAAACCGGGACGCGCCCGGTTTGTTTAATGCCGCAAAGCCTGATTATGCGTCGAACGGGTCGCGCAGGATCATGGTTTCGCTGCGATCCGGGCCGGTAGAGATGATGTCTACCGGTACGCCGGTCACTTCTTCGATGCGCTTGATGTAGTTCAGCGCAGCCTGAGGCAGCTTGCTGTGCTCTTTCACGCCAAAGGTGGTTTCGCTCCAGCCCGGCATGGTTTCGTAGATAGGCTCAATGCCTTCCCAGCCTTCAGCCGCCAGCGGAGTGGTGTCCACTTCACGGCCGTCCGGCATGCGGTAACCCACGCAGATCTTCACTTCTTTCAGGCCGTCCAGGACGTCCAGTTTGGTCAGGCAGAAGCCAGACAGGGAGTTGATCTGCACCGCGCGACGCACCGCTACCGCGTCCAGCCAGCCGGTACGACGACGACGGCCGGTGGTGGCGCCGAACTCGTTACCCTGCTTGCACAGGTACTCGCCGGTTTCATCGAACAGCTCGGTTGGGAACGGGCCTGCACCCACGCGAGTGGAGTAGGCTTTCACGATGCCCAGCACGTAGTCCACATAACGCGGGCCGATACCGGAACCGGTAGCCACGCCGCCGGCGGTGGTGTTGGAAGAGGTCACATACGGGTAAGTACCGTGGTCGATATCCAGCAGGGTGCCCTGAGCGCCTTCGAACATGATCAGATCGCCACGCTTGCGCGCGCCGTCCAGCAGTTCGGAAACGTCAACCACCATCGCGGTCAGGATATCGGCGATAGACAGCACGTAGTCCAGCGTCGCCTGATAATCGACGGCTTCAACTTTGTAGTAGTTGACCAGTTGGAAGTTGTGGTAATCGACGATCTCTTTCAGCTTAACGGCGAAGGTTTCTTTGTTGAACAGATCGCCGACGCGCAGACCGCGACGAGCCACTTTATCTTCGTAAGCCGGGCCGATGCCGCGACCGGTGGTGCCGATCGCTTTCGCGCCGCGCGCTTTCTCACGCGCGTTATCCAACGCAACGTGGTAAGGCAGGATCAACGGGCAAGCTTCAGAGAGTAACAAACGTTCGCGTACCGGGATGCCACGCGCTTCGAGTTCACCCATTTCTTTCATCAACGCGTCCGGCGCCAGAACAACACCGTTGCCGATGATGCTGGTGACGTTTTCACGCAGAATGCCTGAAGGAATTAAATGAAGAACGGTTTTTTCACCGTTGATTACCAGAGTGTGGCCAGCGTTATGGCCACCTTGGTAGCGCACAACATATTGAGCCCGTTCAGTCAGCAGGTCTACAACCTTGCCTTTACCTTCGTCACCCCATTGGGTGCCCAGTACGACGACGTTCTTACCCATTTTTCAAAATCACCGATTGCTTAAAAATGGATTCTACCACCGTAATTTTCGATTTTCAGCACTTTTAGCATACGATTGCATAAATTTTGGGCTAGACTTTAAAGACCCGTGCGGCCGCTCAACATGTAGTAGATCACGCAGCCCGCAACCACTATTCCACCGCCAAATCGCCGCAGCGTCGCGTCCGGCAACTGCGACATCGCCACAATCATTTTGCGCCAGGCCTGCGGAAACAGCATCGGCCCCAATCCTTCCAGCACGAGGACCAGCCCGAGCGCCAGCCAAATCGTTGAGTTCATGCATCCCCCAAAACGAGAAAGGGCCCGCGAAAACGGGCCCTCGATCAGATTGCCTGCCGCGCTTATTTGCGCAGGGTATCAGGCGACTTCATGTAGCGGAAGAAATCGCTGTCAGGGCTCAGTACCAGCACGTCCTGGTTGTCCTTGAAGCTGGCTTCATAGGCACGCAGGCTGCGGATAAAGGCATAGAAGTCCGGATCCTGGCTGAACGCGTTGGCGAACAGCTTGGCTGCTTCAGCATCGCCTTCACCACGGGTGATACGCGCCTGACGCTCGGCTTCCGCCAGGGTACGGGTCACTTCGTAGTCCGCGCTGGCGCGCAGTTTCTCGGCTTCTTCCTGGCCCTGCGAGCGCAGGCGACGGGCTACCGCTTCACGCTCGGCGCGCATACGCTGGTAGATGGCGTCGGAGACTTCGGCCGGCAGGTTGATCTGCTTGATACGCACGTCGATCACTTCGATGCCCAACGCCGCCATGCTGTTCGGGTTCACCTGCGGCTGTTTGCCGGTGGTTTCCCGCTCAACGCGCGCCGCCGCAGAGGCGATAGCGTCATCGGCTTCGGTGGTCGCCACTTCTTCGCCGTCACCCACGGTGCCGGTGTTCAGCGCGTCACGCACGTCAGACATCAGCTTGCCGCGCGAGTCGGTCACGATGTCTTTCACGTCCAGGCGGCCAATCTCGGAACGCAGACGGTCGCTGAACTTACGCTTCAGCAGCACTTCGGCCTGGGAGACGTCGCCGCCGCCGGTCGCCAGATAGTAGCGGCTGAAATCGCTGATGCGCCACTTCAGATAGGAGTCAACGATCAGGTCTTTCTTCTCGCTGGTCACGAAGCGATCGGCCTGGTTGTCCATGGTCTGGATACGCGCATCCAGGTTCTTCACGGTCTCAATGAACGGGATCTTGAGGTGCAGACCCGGCGCATACACCAGCGGCTTGTTTTCGCCGTCGCGCAGCACTTTGCCGAAGCGCAGCACGATGCCACGCTGGCCTTCCTGCACCACGAACAGCGAAGCGTACAGCACCACCAGCACCGCGAGGACAATAACTACAAAAGACTTACGCATTGATTACTCTCTCCCTACGCGAGTGGTGTCGTCACGCTGCGCATTCGCCCGGCGCTGATCCATAACCGATCCGCTGCTGGTGCGCGGAGTGCTGCTGTTGGCAGCCGGCGCTGGATTCGGATTGAGGCGAATCAGGCTGGTATCCTTGTTGCCGCTCTCCGTCGCCGCGCCTTGGCCGCGCAGCATCTGATCCAGCGGCAGCACCATCAGGTTGTTGCCTTTGTCGCTCACCAACACCTTACGGGTATGGCCCAGCACTTTTTCCATGGTTTCGATATACAGACGCTCGCGGGTGATCTGCGGTGCGGACTTGTATTCCGGCAACAGCTTGGCAAAGCGCGCCACCTCACCCTGAGCTTCCAGGACGGTGCGGTCTTTATAAGCCTTGGAGTCTTCCAGCAGACGCTGCGCCTGGCCGTTCGCACGCGGCTGAACTTCGTTGGCGTAAGCTTCCGCTTCACGGATGTATTGCTGCTCGTTCTCACGCGCGGCGATCGCATCGTCGAACGACGCCTTCACCTCTTCCGGCGGACGCGCCGCCTGGAAGTTGACGTCCAGCAGCGTGATGCCCATGTTGTAAGGACGAATAGTCTCTTCCAGCATGCGCTGCGTATCGTTACGCACCACGGTACGGCCTTCGGTCAGGATGCGATCCATCGAGTATTTGCCGATCACGCCGCGCAGGGCGCTGTCGGTCGCCTGGCTCAGGCTGTCGTCGGCATTGACGACGCTGAACAGGTACGCTTCCGGATTGGTCACGCGGTACTGTACGTTCATTTCCACGCGCACCACGTTTTCATCGGAGGTCAGCATCACGCCGGACGCCGCCAGCTCACGCACGGATTCCACGTTCACCGGACGCACGTCGTCGATGAAGGTCGGCTTCCAGTTCAGGCCCGGCTGCACCAGGTGGCTGAACTTACCGAAACGCGTCACGACGCCGCGCTCGGCTTCCTTGATGGTGTAGAAGCCGCTGGCGGCCCAGATCACCACCACGGCAACCGCCGCGATACCGATAATGCGGCCGCTGAAGCCCGGGCCGGAGGCCCCGGTGCCGCCGCTATTGCTGTTGGAGCCTTTGCCCCCGCCAAAACCGCTCAATTTCTTGCTCAGTTTGCGGAAGATATCATCCAAATCAGGTGGCCCTTGATCACGACCGCCTTTGTTGTTACCGCCAGAGTTGCCGCCATTGTTATTGCTGCTCCCCCACGGGTCGCGGTCCTGTCCGTTATTACCGGGCTGATTCCACGCCATGTTTTAGCTCCATATTCTGTGATTGGGTACTTCAGGCTTTCGCGAAGCATAAATGTAACAGGATATGATCATACGATAAAGTCAATCAGGTCCTGTTCTTGCTTGCAGAGACGACGCCATTCGACGATCGGCATTCGCACCACCACGCCAATGCTGCCGTCCTCTTCGTTCCACTCTTTTTCAATCGCCTGAAGCTGGTAAAAACGGCTGCGAAGACGGCCTGCCCGTGGCGGTAAGCGCAATTCGTAATGCGCGATCTCCCCCGATAAGCGCTCCGTCAACGCCTGATACAGCAACGGAATACCCTCTCCGCTGGCGGCGGACAGCCACACCCGGATCGGCAGGTTTTCATCGTTGCGGTCGATACGCGGCACAAAATCGTCCAGCATATCTATTTTGTTCATCACTAACAGTGTAGGGATTTCATCCGAGTCTATCTCCGCCAGCACGGTGTTCACCGCGTCGATGTTCTCGTCGACACGCGGATCCGCCGCGTCGATGACGTGCAGCAGCAAAGAGGCCTGGCGCGTCTCCTGCAGCGTCGCCTTGAAGGCGGCCACCAGATCGTGCGGCAGGTGCCGGATAAAGCCTACGGTATCCGCCAACACGGTATCCCCCACGTCCGGCACGTCAATGCGCCGCAACGTAGGATCCAGGGTGGCAAATAGCTGGTCCGCCGCATACACCTCGGCAGACGTTATTCGGTTAAACAGGGTGGATTTGCCGGCGTTGGTATAGCCCACCAGCGATACGGTCGGCACATCGGCGCGGGTCCGCGCGCGTCGGCCTTGTTCACGCTGCTTCTCTACCCGCTCCAGGCGGCGCAGAATCAAGCTGATGCGATCGCGTAACAGGCGACGGTCGGTCTCAAGCTGGGTTTCCCCCGGCCCGCGCAGGCCTATCCCCCCTTTTTGCCGCTCCAGGTGCGTCCAGCCGCGTACCAGACGCGTGGCGATGTGACGCAGCTGCGCCAGCTCCACCTGCAGCTTACCTTCATGGGTGCGGGCACGCTGGGCGAAAATGTCTAAAATCAGCCCGGTGCGATCGATCACCCGGCATTCGCACAGGCGCTCGAGGTTTCTTTCCTGCGCCGGGGAAAGGGAATGATCAAACAGGACAACAGACGCGCCGCTGGCTTTCACCGCATCTGCAATTTCTTCGGCCTTTCCTTCACCGACAAAGTACTTCGGATGCGGGGCTTTGCGGCTACCAGTCACCACTTGCAAAGCTTCTACACCGGCTGAGGAGACCAGCGATTCGAACTCGCTGAGATCTTCCGTATCTTTGTCTTGCGAGAAATAGATATGAACCAGTACGGCCTGCTCACCGGCTTCATAACGGTCAAACAAGCGTGCAACCTCTCAAACGGACACTCACCGTGAGTTTGGGGGACATAAACAGCCCGCGGCTGCTTATGCTCCCCGTCATGGTTGACTTGCAACGCGCTTTATTCAGCGTCATCGCTTTCCTGCTGCGGCTGTTGCTGCGCAGACGGATTGTTACCATGGTGATAGTTGCTTGAACCGCCGCTCGGATTGTTGCTGTGATGCGAGACCGGGCGTGACGGGACAACGGTAGAGATAGCGTGCTTGTACACCATCTGGCTAACCGTGTTCTTCAACAGGATGACAAACTGGTCAAAAGACTCAATCTGGCCTTGCAGCTTAATACCATTCACCAAATAAATAGAAACCGGAACACGTTCACGACGCAATGCGTTCAGGAACGGATCTTGCAAAGATTGCCCCTTAGCCATTCTATCTTTTCCTTATTTGCTTGTTGTTTGTAACTAAGAACCTGTCGGCTCTAAAATAAACGACGTAAAAAATTTGCGCGCTGAATACTCAGCAATTGTACACAATCACCCAACCTATGCACTAACAACCTGTGTCACCGAGTCCAAAGCCTCTCCCGGCTTTTCACTGTCCAACCAATGGACCGACTCCCAACCCCGTAACCAGGTCATCTGGCGTTTAGCCAACTGACGTGTTGCGCAAATACCACGATAAACCATCTCATCGTAACTAATTTCACCAGACAAGTATGACCACATCTGGCGGTAACCGACACAGCGAATGGAGGGCAAGTCCGTATGCAAATCACCCCGTGCGAAAAGTGCACGCGCTTCCGTCTCAAAACCCGCCGCCAACATGTGATGGTACCGCAGCTCGATGCGTTGATGGATCAACTCACGGCTGGTCGGCGCTATCGCAAATTGGTGAACTTGATACGGTAACGATTCACCCGAAATTTTAGTCAGTTCCGTTAAAGTTTTACCCGAAATAAAAAAAACTTCCAGTGCTCTGGACAGTCTCTGCGGATCATTCGGATGAATTCTCACTGCCGCGACCGGATCGATCGCCTGTAACTGACGGTGCAACGCCTCCCAGCCCTGCTCCGCCGCTTGCCGTTCGATGCGCTCGCGCACCGCGGGATCGGCGGACGGCAACGGCGACAATCCTTCCAGCAACGCCTTGAAATACAACATGGTGCCGCCCACCAACAGCGGAATGCGGCCGGCGGCGGTGATATCGGCCATCTCTTTCAGCGCATCGGCGCGGAACTCCGCAGCCGAGTAAGCTTCGGCGGGATCGCGAATATCGATCAGCCGATGCGGCGCCTGCGCCAATTCTTCGGCGCTCGGCTTGGCGGTGCCGATATCCATGCCGCGATAAATCAGCGCGGAATCGACGCTGATCAGTTCCACCGGCAGGCGCTCGCGCAGCGCGATCGCCAGCGCGGTCTTGCCCGAGGCGGTCGGCCCCATAATGAAAATAGCCGGGGGACGTGGTGTCATTTCAGTGTCAGTCATGCTTGAGGGCCGCCAGTGCGGCCTGTAAATCAACGGGTTGTAAAAGTCCGCTCGGTGGCGATTTGACCAGCTGCGGGCAAAGTCGTTCAACGTCGGTCAGCAATTGTATCGCTTGCGAGGTGTTCCACTGTTTATGTTCGCTGCCGAGACGGCGAGCGAGCCAGGTGGCCAACACCGCGGGCGACATCTCCTGATGCTCGGCCAGATAGCCTAACAGTTCGGGTATCAGTTTTTGTAAATTTTGTTGGCGTAATGGTAAAGGCACTGCGCGCAGCGTCACACGGCCGTGATCCGTCTGCAAATCCAGCCCCATCATCGTCAGCAGCGCCTGATGCCGTGGGATGGCCGCCGCTTCGTTCTTGTCCAACGTCAGCTTGACTGGGATCAGCAGCGGCTGCGGCCGCAGCCCTTCCGTCGGCGGATTGAGCTGCGCCTGGCGCAGCCAGCGCTCGGCCACCGTCAGGTTGAGCAACGCCGGCTGCTGGCGCTGTTCAATCAGCGCGTAGCACGGCGGATGGATCATCAGCACCCGGCCAAAGCTGTGTTGCCCGCTCGCCAACGGCGTTTCCACGGCGGCTTTCACCGGTGGGAACAGCGGCGGCCGACTCGGGGCTTCCGGCGCGGCCTCAGCCTGCGGCTCGGCGGCAGGCCGCATCAGTTTGCCGTACAGCTCGCCTTCGCGTTTCTGGTAACCGCCCGCCGTTTGCCAACCGGGCTGCGGCGCGCGCTCGCGGGCAGCGCCGGCCGGTGGCGGCGTTTCGCGACGCGGCGCCGGCTGTGAAAAATGGTTGCCGCCGGCGGCGACGCGGTTTTCCTGCTGCCAGACCGGCGCAGGCGCCTCGTCAGGCGCTTCCGCCAGCGGCAGCGACGGCGTCTGCCCGGCCTGTTGCAGCACCGTGGTCACCGCCTGGTAGATAAAATCGTGCACCAGCCGCGCCTGATGGAAACGCACCTCGTGCTTGGCGGGATGAACGTTGACGTCCACCTGGTGCGGATCCACCTCCAGATACAACACGTAAGCGGGCTGCTGATCGTCTTTCAGCTGATCCTGATAGGCCTGACGAATGGCGTGGTTGATCAAGCGATCGCGCATCATGCGGCTGTTGACGTAGCAATACTGCATTTCACCCAGCTGGCGCGCCCCGTCCGGATCCGCCACCCAACCGCGGATGCTCAGATCGCCATGCTGCCAGTCGATGTTCAGCGCATGCTGCAAAAACGCCGGGCCGCAGATGCTGCCCAAACGGCGCTCGGGCTGGCTTTCTTCCTTCGCCGCCCGATATTGGCGGATCAGTTTGCCGTTGTGGCTGAGGTTGATCGCCACATCGAAGCGCGCCAGCGCGATGCGCCGCACCACTTCATCGATATGGCCGAATTCGGTTTTCTCGGTGCGCATGAATTTGCGGCGCGCCGGGGTGTTGTAAAACAGATCCAGCACTTCCAGCGTGCTGCCGACCGGGTGCGCGGCGGGTTTGACCGTCACCGCCTGCTCGCGCCCTTCGGCATAGGCTTGCCACGCTTCGCTCTGGTCTGCGGTGCGCGACGTCAGGGTCAAACGGGAAACCGAGCTGATGCTGGCCAGCGCTTCGCCGCGAAAACCGAGGCTGACGATAGCCTCCAGGTCGTCGAGCGTGCTGATTTTACTGGTGGCGTGCCGCGCCAGCGCCAGCGCCAGATCGTCCTTGCCGATGCCGCAGCCGTTGTCGCGAATGCGGATCAACTTGGCGCCGCCGCGTTCGATATCGATATCGATGCGCGTCGCACCGGCGTCCAGGCTGTTTTCCACCAGCTCTTTGACGACCGACGCGGGGCGTTCGACCACCTCTCCGGCGGCGATCTGGTTGGCGAGCTGTGGCGGTAACACCTGGATAGGCATGCTGACTCCTGTAGCGGTGGCGCTAGGCCTGCGGAATGGTCAGCGTCCGATCCAGCGGCGCGACGTCCGACTTCAGATTATTGACCCGTTTCAAATCGCCGACGCTGACCCCGTAGCGAGAAGCGATGGAGGACAGCGTGTCCCCGCGGGCCACTTTATGTTTAGACGGCTTCTTCGCCGGCGTTTTCGCTTTGGCGACGGCGGTGACGGCGGCGGTTTTCCCCGCCGGCACCTTCAGGCGTTGCCCGACCCACACGCCGTCTTTCTTCAGTTTGTTCAGATCCCGCAGCGCCGCCATGGTCGTGCCGTAGCTGTCGGCGATGCCGGACAGCGTCTCCGCCCGTTTCACCACGTGGATCTGGGTCTTGCCGCTTACGCTGCGGCCCGCGCCGGCCGAGCTGACGATAGGCTCAGGCTGGCGCACGTCTGGTGTTGAGGTGTTAACCGCCGCTGCGACGTCCAGCGGTCGGTTTTCCACCTTTGGGTCGGCTTGCAGCGGATGCGCCAGGAAGTAGCTGCGCAGGCCGTTATGAATGGCCTTGGCAATCTTCTCCTGATACGCGCTACTGCCCAGCAGCCGCTCCTCCGTGCTATTACTGATAAATCCTGTTTCCACCAGCAGCGATGGAATATCCGGCGAACGCAGCACGCCCAGGCTGGCGTGTTCCGGCCGGCGTTTATGCAACGATCCGACGCTCTGCAGCTGCTGCAGCACCTTCACCGCCACATCGTAGCCAACGCGCTGCGAGTGGCCGAACTGCAGATCCAGCACCGCCTGGCTCAGATAAGGGTCGGCCTGGCTGTTGGCCAGCAAGTCGCCGGCGCCGCCGAGCAGCTCGGACTGCTTCTCATGCTGTTCGAGCCAACCGGCCATTTCGCTGTTGGCGCGGCGATTGGACAGCACCCAGACGGAAGCCCCGCTGGCGCTGCGGTTTGGCGCGGCGTCGGCGTGGATGGAGACCAGTACGTTGGCGCCCTGTTTACGCGCAACGTCGGAACGCCCCATCACCGAAATAAAATAGTCGCCGTTACGCGTCAGCACCGGCTTGAACTGCGGGTCGGCGTCCAGCATCGCCTGCAGGCGACGCGCGATGGCGATAGTGACATTCTTCTCCTTCAACCCGCTCGGGCCGATGGCGCCCGGATCCTGGCCGCCGTGGCCGGCGTCGATCGCCACCACCACCCGATCGCCGGAACCGGCGGAAACGCGGCTGCTGCGCGGCGTCACCTCAGTGGCGGTGCCCGCGACCACGCTCTGTTTATTGGTAAAGGGATTCGATCCCGTCGGCGCTTTGCGCAGCGGCGGCTCCGGCGCTTCACGCACTGCGACCGGCGCCTGACGCGGCGGTTGGCTGACGGCGACCGGCGCAGGCGTTTGGACCGGCGCTTTACGCGCCACGGTATTGACGCCGCCTTCGGCCGTAAGGGTGAATACCACGGTGTGCACGCCGCCGTTCTGGCGGGTGGAGACGCGGGTTTTAGCGCGCTGAGTCAGATCAAACACCAGGCGCACGCTCTGAGCGTCTTTCGGCGCGCTGGAGCGAATGCTTTTCACCAGGTTTTGGCCGCTGAAATTGAGCGGCAGCCCGCCAACCTTGCCTTTCTGGTTGACGTCCAGCACCACGCGCTCCGGGCCGTGCAGCGGGAAAAACGCGTAGTCCGGCGGGCCATTGAAGCTCACCGACACCGTCGCTTCGCGCTGGGCGTTGGACACTTTGATATCGGACAGCGAGGACGCCGCCAGCGCGTTCAACGCGCCGAGCGACCCCAGCACGGCGATCAGCATGATGACCGCAAATTTTTTCAACGCATGCGTCATTGCAGCATCATCCCTGTGATCCATGAATACGGTCTAACAGCTGGCTGCCGTAAGCAGAAATCGCCTCGATCTTCGCCTCTCGCCCCTCGCCCTGATAGCTGAGGTGCAGCGCCAGATCCGGCTCCGGCAGCACGCCGGTGCCCTGCTGCGGCCATTCGACCAGGCAGATGGCGTCTTGCGCGAAGTAATCGCGAATGCCCATAAATTCAAGCTCTTCCGGATCGGCCAGGCGATACAGATCGAAGTGATATACCGCCAAGGGCTGCAAGGCATAGGGCTCCACCAGCGTGTAGGTCGGGCTTTTGACATTGCCCTGATGCCCCAACGCCTGCAGGAAGCCACGGCTGAAGGTGGTTTTACCGGCGCCCAGGTCGCCGTAGAGATAGATGACGCTGGCGCGATCGCAGGCCTTGGCCAAAGTGGTGCCCAAAGCGACAGTCGCTGCCTCGTCCGGCAGAGGTAAAACGAGTTCTTTCATTCGATAAAGTCTATTTTGCCCACTCAGGGTTAACGAAATGAAGGATGTCCGGCAGTAAATCGGTCGCCAACATGCCTCTTGTTCCTTGTCTTTCCGCTACGCGATCGCCGGCCGCGCCGTGTACGACGCAGCCCGCACAGGCGGCATCATACAGCGAGAGCTTTTGCGCCAGCAAACCGCCGATGATGCCCGACAGCACATCGCCCATGCCGCCGGAGGCCATGCCGGCATTGCCGACGTCGGCGATCGCCATCTGGCCCTGCTCATCGGCGATCAGCGTGCCGGCGCCTTTCAGCACCGCCACGCCGCCGTAGCGCGCCGTCAGGTTACGCACGGCAAGTAAGCGATCACTCTCGATGTCGGCAGTGCTGCAGCTCAACAGCCGCGCCGCCTCTCCGGGATGCGGAGTCATCACGCGATTCTGCCGTTTCTCGGGATTTAATGCCAGCAAGTTCAGCGCATCGGCGTCCCACAAGGCCGGTTTATCGCTGGTTTGCAGCACGTTCAAGGCGTTTTTGCCCCACTCAGCCTGGCCCAGCCCCGGGCCAATCACCAGCACGTCCGCCCATTGCATCGCCTGCCGCAAGGTCGTCTCGTCCAGCGCCTGCGCCATCAACTCCGGCCTGGCCGCCAGCAGCGGCGCGACGTGCTCAATGTGAGTAAGCACTCGCACCAATCCAGCCCCGCTGCGCAGCGCCGCTTCCGCCGCCATGCGAATGGCGCCGCCGAATCCGCGGTCGCCGCCCACCAGCAGCAGACGGCCATGCTCGCCCTTATGGGCGCAGGGGCGCCGCGGATGCAGCCAGCGCGGCAACGCCTCGGCGGTAAGCCGCTGAATCTGTTCCGGTTGCTTCGCCAACCAATCCGATAAGCCTAGCGTATTCTGATGAAGTTGCCCGACCCAGTCGCGCGCCTGCCCGGTCAGCAAGCCCGGTTTGAGGCCAATGAACGTGACGGTATGCGCGGCACGCACGACCGCGCCCGGCGCCGCGCCGCTTTCCGCCAGCAGCCCGGACGGAATATCGAGCGCCACCACCGGCGCCGAATGGCGGTTGGCGGCCTCGATCAGCGCATCGTAAGGCGCGCGCGGCGCGCTGCCCAGGCCGGTGCCTAACAGACCGTCGATAATAAGAGAGACGGACGCCGGCCAGCGGCTGTTCGCCGGCAGAATATCGCCGCCAGCGGCCAGCCAGGCCTCGCGGGCCGCTGCCGCCTCCGGCGGCAAAGGGCGTGCGCCTTCGCAGGCGATCACCGTCACCTGCACGCCCGCCGCCTTCGCCAAACGCGCCACCACATAGCCGTCGCCGCCGTTGTTGCCGTGGCCACAGAGCACCAGCCAGTGGTTGCAGGAGGGATAAGTGTCGCGCGCCAGCACGTAGGCCGCCTGACCGGCGCGCAGCATTAAATCGTAAAGAGAAAGACCGAGCGAGGCCGCCGCCGCAGGTTCCGAACGACGGATCCAATCCGCAGGCCAGACAGAGTGTGGTAAACTGTCAGCGTATGCTTTTTCACTGTGGCCCGTCATGACGCACCCCCTCGATCTCCATCAACTCGCCCAACATATCAAGCAATGGGGGCAATCGCTAGGATTCCAGCAGGTTGGCATCTGCGATACCGATCTCAGCCTGGAAGAGCCGAAGCTGCAGGCCTGGCTCGACAAACAGTACCACGGCGAGATGGAGTGGATGGCGCGCCACGGCATGCTGCGCGCACGCCCTCACGAGCTGTTGCCGGGCACGCTGCGGGTGATCAGCGTACGCATGAACTACCTGCCGGCCAAGGCGGCGTTCGCCAGCACCCTGCAGAACCCGCAATTGGGCTACGTCAGCCGCTATGCGCTGGGGCGCGATTATCACAAGCTGTTGCGTCAGCGCCTGAAAAAGTTGGGCGATCAGATCCAGGCCTACTGCGGCGAACTGAATTTCCGCCCCTTTGTCGACTCGGCGCCGGTCATGGAGCGCGCGCTTGCCGCCAAGGCGGGCATTGGCTGGGTTGGTAAACACTCACTAATTCTTAACCGCGAAGCCGGATCCTGGTTTTTCCTCGGCGAACTGCTGATCGACCTGCCGCTGCCGGTGGATCAGCCGCAGGAAGAGCAGTGCGGCCGCTGCGTCGCCTGCATCACCACTTGCCCGACCGGGGCCATCGTCGCGCCCTACACCGTCGATGCCCGGCGCTGCATTTCCTATCTGACCATCGAACTGGAAGGCGCGATCCCGGAGGAATTCCGGCCGCTGCTCGGCAACCGTATCTACGGCTGCGACGACTGCCAGCTGATCTGCCCGTGGAACCGATTTTCGCAACTCACCGACGAAGACGATTTCAGCCCGCGCGCCGCGCTGCATGCGCCGCAGCTGATCGATCTGTTCAGTTGGACGGAAGAAAAATTCCTGCGCATCACCGAAGGCTCGGCGATACGCCGCATCGGTCACCTGCGCTGGCTGCGCAATATCGCCGTGGCGCTGGGCAATGCGCCTTATGAGGACAGCATCGTGCTCGCGCTGCGCACGCGTTTGGACCAGGACGCCATGCTGGACGAACATATCCACTGGGCGCTGGCGCAACAGCTCGCTCGCCGTGAAGCGCAGGGCATCGAGGTGCAAACGGCGCAGAAAAAACGGTTGATACGGGCTGTGGAAAAAGGTTTGCCAAGGGATGCCTGACGGGGTGCGCCGCACGGGCGTATCGCCCGAAATCTCACTCTGTGGATTTGTGCATAAAAATAAAAACACGTTGTCTTTCAACTGCAACAAAAAGAGCAAGTGATCGGCATAACGTTTTGGGATAAATAAATAAGCTTATAAATCAAATATATAAATATTTAATTTGTATGACGTTGATTTTTCAGGCTGGCGGGTTTATGTACAGAGACTGTGGATAACTCTGTTCACAACGTTTTTAGCAGGTGTGTAAAACGGGACAAAAACCCGCGCCGGAGAAGGCGTTGGATTTGAGTTTGAAACGAAGAGAAAATTGGAGCGGGAAACGAGACTCGAACTCGCGACCCCGACCTTGGCAAGGTCGTGCTCTACCAACTGAGCTATTCCCGCATTGAGATGCTTTTGGCATCCGGTCACCAAACACTGGCGTGACCTTTGAATTTTTGGAGCGGGAAACGAGGCTCGAACTCGCGACCTCAACCTTGGCAAGGTTGCGCTCTACCAACTGAGCTATTCCCGCGTCGCATAGGTACTGCTTGATAC
Source organism: Serratia sp. ME47 (assembly GCF_903970925.1). Lineage (NCBI taxonomy): Bacteria > Pseudomonadati > Pseudomonadota > Gammaproteobacteria > Enterobacterales > Yersiniaceae > Serratia > Serratia sp. ME47. The sequence goes on from NZ_CAJCKE010000005.1 coordinate 218,238, forward strand.
TGCTTTATTTATTCATCATGCCGCATCGCGACATTGTTGAATTTGGAGCGGGAAACGAGACTCGAACTCGCGACCCCGACCTTGGCAAGGTCGTGCTCTACCAACTGAGCTATTCCCGCCCGGCGTATCGATGGTGGAACGTTACGAAATTCTTCATCGGTACGGGGTGCGCATTATACGAGAAATCCTTTTTGTCGCAAGCCCCTGAAAGCAAAAAAACGCGATTTTTGTTTGATTGCCGATTAAAGCGCCAGATTGGCGAATTAAGCGGCTAAAAACGGCATTTTTTCCCCGCAGAGGCCGCCATCGCCTTAAAGCTGAATGAAATGCTCGCGGTAATAAGCCAGTTCGGCCACCGATTCGCGGATGTCATCCAGCGCCTGATGGGTGCCCTGCTTCTTAAAGCCGCCGAGAATTTCCGGCTTCCAACGGCGCGCCAGTTCTTTCAGCGTGCTGACGTCCAGGTAGCGGTAATGGAAGTAGGCCTCCAGCTCCGGCATGTAGCGGAACAGGAAACGGCGATCCTGGCCCACGCTGTTGCCGCAGATCGGCGATTTACCGGCCGGCACCCATTGCTGCAGGAAGGCGATGGTTTCCAGCTCGGCGGCGCGATCGTCCTGCCGGCTGGCTTTCACCCGCTCCACCAGCCCGCTGCCGGTATGGGTGCGCACGTTCCACTCGTCCATCAAGGCCAGCTGCTCGTCGGATTGGTGCACGGCGATCACCGGCCCTTCCGCCAGGATGTTCAGATTGGCGTCGGTGACCAGCGTGGCGATCTCGATAATGCGGTCACGCTCGGGATCCAGCCCGGTCATCTCCAAATCGATCCAAATCAGGTTATTTTCGTTTGCTGTCATGATGTTTCCTGCCTAAAAGCCGAGAGAAAAACGCTGTGCGGACGAGACGACGGCCGCCGCCGATGGCGACACGCCGCAGCTGGCGGCTAACAACGGTTATTTAATATAAAATAGCGTGTATCATAGTCTTTTTGGTCGCCATGGGCGACATATACCCTGACGGGTTCAAGGCTGCGCCCGGGGCAAGTCCCCCGCCGCGGCTGTGCGTATACGTAAAGGTATAAAACCGATTCAAGTGAGGCGCAGTGAGTAAGAACAAACTGTCCAAAGGTCAGCAACGCCGCGTGCAGGCGAACCATCAGCGCCGTCTGAAGCGCGCCGATAACAAACCGGAACCGGATGATTCCCAGCTGGGCGAGCCGCAGGAAGGCGTCGTCATCAGTCGTTTCGGCATGCACGCCGACGTTGAGGCGCCGGATGGCACTCAGCACCGCTGCAACATCCGCCGCACATTGCGTTCGCTGGTGACCGGCGATCGCGTGGTGTGGCGCCCCGGCCTGGGCGCCCATGAAGGGGTAAAAGGCATTGTGGAAGCGGTGCACGAACGCACCTCGGTGCTGACGCGCCCGGACTTCTATGACGGCGTGAAGCCGATCGCCGCCAATATCAATCAGATCGTCATCGTGTCGGCGATCCTGCCCGAGCTGTCGCTGAACATCATCGACCGTTATCTGGTGGCCTGCGAAACGCTCGAAGTCGAGCCGCTGATCGTGCTCAACAAAATTGACCTGCTGGACGCCGAAGCGCGCAAGCTGGTCGACGGCATGATGGATATCTATCGCAAGATTGGCTACCGGGTGCTGGAAGTCTCCAGCCAAACGCGGGAAGGCATGGCGGAGTTCGAACAGGCGCTGGCCGGGCGCATCAGCATCTTCGCCGGTCAGTCCGGGGTCGGCAAGTCCAGCTTGCTGAACGCGCTGCTGCCGCCGTCTGAAGAGCAAATTCTGGTAAATCAGGTTTCCGACGTCTCGGGCCTCGGGCAACATACCACCACCGCCGCGCGGCTGTACCATTTCCAGCACGGCGGCGACGTGATCGACTCCCCGGGGGTGCGCGAGTTTGGCCTGTGGCACCTGGAGCCGGAACAAATCACCCGCGGCTTTGTCGAATTCCGTGATTATTTAGGCGGTTGCAAATTCCGCGACTGCCGCCACGATACCGATCCCGGCTGCGCCATTCGCGCGGCGATGGAGAAAGGCGATATCGCGCAAGAGCGGTTCGACAACTATCACCGTATTCTGGAAAGCATGGCGCAGGTGAAGGTTCGCAAGAACTTCACGGACGCCGCAGACTGACACTGACGAGCGAGCATTGACGACGGCGGAGCCCTCGTTACAATGCGCGCCCTTTACCCTGATTCACGAGGTTAACGTGCTGGATAGCATCAAGATTAAACTGCAATATTGGCTGCCGAAGCTGGCGCTGACCCGCCTGGCGGGCTGGGGCGCCGACAAACGGGCCGGCTGGCTGACCCAACTGGTGGTCAAAACCTTCGCCCGCTACTACCGCGTGGACATGCAGGAAGCGCAAAATCCGGACCTGGCGTCTTACGCCACCTTCAACGACTTCTTCGTGCGCCCGCTGCGCGACGGCGCGCGCCCCATCATCGCCGACGCCAACTGGCTGGCGCTGCCTGCCGATGGCGCCATCAGCCAGCTCGGCCCGATCCGCGACGATCAAATCTTCCAGGCCAAAGGCCACCACTACAGCCTCGAAGCGCTGCTGGCCGGCAACTATCTGTTGGCCGAGCCGTTCCGCAACGGCCTGTTCGCCACCACCTATCTGGCGCCGCGCGACTATCACCGCGTACACATGCCGTGCGCCGGCGTGCTGCGCGAAATGATCTATGTGCCGGGCGATTTGTTCTCGGTCAACCCGCTCACCGCCGCCAACGTGCCTAATCTGTTCGCGCGCAACGAGCGCGTGATCTGCGTATTCGACACCGACATTGGGCCGATGGTGCAAATCCTGGTCGGCGCCACCATCGTCGGCAGCATCGAAACCGTCTGGGCCGGCACCGTCACGCCGCCGCGCGAAGGCATCATCAAGCGCTGGACCTACCCGGCCGCCGGCGAAGAAGGCGCTATCGCGCTGGAAAAAGGCGCCGAGATGGGCCGTTTCAAACTCGGCTCTACGGTGATCAACCTGTTTACCGCAGGCAGCGTGCAGTTTGCGCCGCAGCTGCATAACGGCACCGTCACCCGCATGGGTGAAGCCTTCGCCGAAATCCCGGCCGCCGCTGAAACGCCACAGACCCCGCTCTAAAGGAATCGACGCCGTGCGCCTTTTCATCACGCTTTTGCTCGGTTGCCTGCTGTGGCAACCGGCGCTGGCCGCCCCCGTGCCGACCGAGACCCAGCTCAAACAGGAGCTGAAGCAGGCGGAAAGCAGCAAAAACGCGCCGAATCAGGCGGAAACCACCGAGGCGCTGCAAAGCGCCCTCAACTGGCTGACGGAGCGCAAAGAGTCGCAGACTCGCTCCGAGCAGTATCAGAGGGTGATCGACGATTTTCCGAAGATGACGCAGGAGCTGCGCCGTCAGCTGGTGCTGGAAAGCAACAAGATCTTGCCTAACGGCGACGATCTGCCGGCCGCCGAGCTGGAACAGCAGATCCTGCAAACCAGCAGCCTGCTGCTGGAACAGGCGCGCCTGCTGCAGCAAGAACAGGATCGCACGCGGGAGATCAGCGATTCGCTCGGCCAGCTGCCGCAGCAGCAGACCGACGCCCGCCGTGCGCTGACGGAAGTGCAGCGCCGCCTGCAGGCGCAGCCCGCCAACCCAACCACGCCGTATGCGCAGGCCGCCCTGGCCCTGCTGCAGGCCGAAGCCGCGGCGCGCAAAGCCAAAGTGGACGAGCTGGAGCTGGCGCAGCTGTCGGCCAACAACCGTCAGGAGCTGGCGCGCATGCGCGCCGAGGTCTATAAAAAGCGCCACGAGAAAATAGACGTTCAGCTGCAGGCGCTGCGCAATAACCTCAACGCCCAACGCCAACGCGAAGCAGAGCTGGCGCTGGAAAAAACCGAGCAGTTGGCCGAGCAGAACGGCGATTTGCCAAAAAGCATCAGCCAGCAGCTGCAGATCAACCGCGAACTGTCCGCCGCGCTGAACAGCCAGGCGCAGCGCATGGATCTGATTTCATCGCAGCAGCGGCAGGCGGCGGCGCAGACGCTGCAGGTGCGCCAGGCGCTGAGCACCATCATCGAGCAGGCCCAATGGCTCGGTTCGTCGTCGGCGCTGGGGGAAACCCTGCGCGCCCAGGTGGCGACACTGCCGGAAATGCCCAAGCCGCAACAGCTGGACGGCGACATGGCCCAGCTGCGCGTGCAGCGCCTGCAGTTTGAAAACCAGCTGGAAAAACTGTCGCAGCGCGAATTCAAACGCGACGACGGCAGCGCGCTGACCAACCAGGAGCAACGCATCGTCGATGCCCAGCTGCGCACCCAGCGCGAGCTGCTCAACTCGTTGTTATCCGGGTGCGACACCCAAATCCTCGAGCTGACCAAGCTGAAGGTGGCCAACACCCAGCTGATCGAAGCGTTGAACGAAATTCGCGACGCCACCCACCGCTATCTGTTCTGGGTGCCGGACGTCAATCCGATCAACTTCTCCTACCCGCTCAACGTGGCGCACGATCTGACGCGCGTTCTGTCGCTGGACACGCTGTCTCAACTCGGCGGCGCCTTCATGATGATGGTGACCAGCCGCGAAACGCTGATCCCGATCTTCGGCGCCCTGCTGCTGGTGATTTTCAGCATCAGCTCGCGCAAGCACTACCACGCCTTCCTCGAGCGCGCGAGCAGCCGCGTCGGCAAGGTGACGCAGGACGAATTCTTCCTGACGGTGCGCACCGTGTTCTGGTCGATTCTGGTGGCGATGCCGCTGCCGGTGCTGTGGGCCGCGCTCGGTTACGGCCTGCAAAGCGCCTGGAACTACCCGGTGGCGGAAGCGATCGGCAAAGGGGTAACCGCCACGCTGCCGATCCTGTGGATCTGCATGATCTGCGCCGCCTTCGCCCACCCGCAGGGGCTGTTCATCGTGCACTTCCGCTGGCCGGCGAAGCAGGTTTCGCGCGCCATGCGCTACTACAAGATGTCGATCTGGCTGATCGTGCCGCTGATCATGGCGCTGATCACCTTCGATAGCCTGAAAGAACGCGAATTCGCCAACACCCTGGGGCGGCTGTGCTTCATCCTGCTGTGTCTGGCGCTGGCGCTGGTCACCCACAGTCTGAAACGCGCCGGCATTCCGCTGTATCTGGATAAAAACGGCTCCGGCGACAACATGCTCAACAGCGCCTTCTGGGGGCTGTTGCTGTCGGCGCCGCTGCTGGCGGCGCTGGCCTCGACCGTCGGTTACCTCACCACCGCGCAGGCGCTGTTGGCGCGTCTGGAAACTTCGGTGGCGATCTGGTTCCTGCTGCTGGTCGTCTACCACATCATCCGCCGTTGGATGTTGATCCAACGGCGGCGCATCGCCTTCGATCGTGCCAAGCAGCGCCGCGCCGACATTCTGGCCCAGCGCGCCCGCGGCGAAGACGAAACTTCACATACCCCGAACAGCACCGAAGGCGCCATCGATCCGGACGATTCGGACTTCGATCTGGACACCATCAGCGCCCAGTCGCTACGGCTGGTGCGTTCGATCCTAACGCTGATCGCGCTGGTGTCGGTGATCGTACTGTGGTCGGAGATCCACTCCGCGTTCGCCTTCCTGGAAAACATCTCGCTGTGGGACGTAACCTCGACGGTGAACGGCGTGGAAACCGCCCATCCGATCACCCTCGGCGCGGTTCTGATCGCCATTCTGGTGTTGATCATCACCATGCAGCTGGTGCGCAACCTGCCGGCGCTGCTGGAGCTGGCGGTGCTGCAGCACCTGGATCTGTCCCCGGGCACCGGCTACGCCATCACCACCATCACCAAGTACCTGCTGCTGCTGTTCGGCGCGGTGCTCAGCTTCGCCTGGATCGGCATCGAATGGTCGAAACTGCAGTGGGTGGTTACCGCGCTCAGTCTGGGGTTGGGCTTCGGCATGCAGGAGATCTTCTCCAACTTCATCTCCGGCTTGATCATCCTGTTCGAGAAACCGATCCGCATCGGCGACACCGTGACGATCCGCAATCTGACCGGCACCGTCACCAAGATCAATACCCGCGCCACCACCATCTCGGACTGGGACCGCAAAGAGATCATCGTGCCGAACAAAGCGTTTATCACCGAGCAGTTCGTCAACTGGTCGCTGTCGGATACCCTGACCCGTGTGGTGCTGACCGTACCGGCGCCGGGCGAGGCCAACAGCGAAGAAGTGACCAAGATCCTGATGAACGCCGCCGAGCGCTGCGCGCTGGTGCTGGATAACCCGGCGCCGGAGGTCTATCTGGTCGATCTGCAGCAAGGCATTCAGATCTTCGAGATGCGTATTTACGCCGCCGAGATGGGCCACCGTATGCCGCTGCGCCATGAGATCCACCAGCTGATCCTGGCGGGCTACCGCGAGCACGGCATCACGCTGCCGTACCCGCCGTTCCAGGTGCGTACCGAGACGCTGTCGCGGCTGACCAACAACGGCCGCACGCCGCCGTCCACGCCGGCGCCGAACACCAAGCGCGACGCCGGGGGGCTGTAAGCGTTTCTCGCGATAAAAAAAGGGCCGGCAAATGCCGACCCTTTTGCTTTTCTTACCGCCTGAAACGTCAGGCGATCCCGACCGGGAAGGCTAATACGTCGCTCAGGCTCTCGGCGCCCAGCGCCAGCATCACCAGACGATCCACGCCCAGCGCCACGCCGGAACACTCCGGCATGCCGTGCTGCAACGCCGCCAACAGGTTGTAGTCGATCGGTTGCTGCGGCAGGCCGCGCTCCGCGCGTTTGCGGTTGTCCTGCTCGAAGCGCTGCTGTTGTTCACGGCCGTCGGTAAGCTCGCGAAAACCGTTCGCCAGCTCGATCCCCTTGAAGTACACCTCGAAACGCTCCGCCACGCGGTGGTCTTCGGTGCTAATCTCCGCCAACGCCGCCTGGCTGGCCGGGAAGTGGTACACGAACGCCGGTTTTTCACGGCCGATATGCGGTTCCACGCCCACGGTGAACAGCAGCTGCAGCAGCGTATCGCGATCTTCTTCGGTATCGGCGATGTTGCTCAGATCGAGTTTGGCCGCCGCTTCGCGCAGCTGCGCCTTCTCCGCCGACAGCGGATCGATGTCCAGATGGCGCAGGAACGCCTGCTGATAGGACAGGGTCTCCGCGCTCTCGCAGTCCAGCACCTGTTGCAGCAGATCGTCCACTTCATTCATCAGGCGGTACATGTCGTAGTGCGGACGATACCACTCCAGCATGGTGAATTCCGGGTTGTGATGCCGCCCGGCTTCTTCATTGCGGAAGCTGCGCCCCATTTGGTAGATCGGGCCGCTGCCCGCCGCCAACAGGCGCTTCATGTGATATTCCGGGCTGGTCATCATGTATAGCGTCAGGCCCTCTGCCGCTCCCGGCCCGACGAAACGCGTCTCGAACGGGAACAGGTGAACGTCGGTGACCGTCGCCTGGCTCATGGTGGGCGTCTCAACTTCCAGCACGCCACGATCGGCGAAGAAACGCCGGATCTCAGCCAGAATCGCTGCGCGTTTCAACAAATTGGCGATGGGTGCACTAGGCTGCCAGCTTGCCGTTTCGCTCATGGTAATTAACTCCGAAATCAAACAGGGGATGCAGTCTACTCGCATCCTTGCAGCCAAACAAATTCTTCACGATGCGCAACCGGCGATAACGCCAATTTCCGATAAAAGGGCGGCAAAAGCGCGTTAAAAAGGGTAAAGCCGGCCGAACGCGCAAAAAAACAGACAAGCCTGCCGGGCAGGCGTTAATCGACAAAACAATCGATCACATCAAATTTCGACTACTTAACTTTAGGTATAGTTAATTCCCCATTATTGGTGGGAGATATCTATCCTTAACCTTTAAGCAACATTAATCGGTTCAATTAGTTAGCACCCGAAGAGTTCGCTAAATTTTAAGCATAGATATTTAACTTGCCGTTCTTAACAAGAACATTGGAGGAATGCAGTGCAAACCTTTAACGCCGATCTTGCCATTATTGGGGCCGGGGGCGCTGGTTTACGTGCAGCAATAGCCGCAGCGGAAGCCAATCCCCAACTGAAAATCGCGCTGATCTCTAAGGTCTACCCGATGCGCAGCCACACGGTCGCCGCCGAGGGGGGCTCCGCCGCCGTCACCCAGGATCACGATACCTTCGACTATCACTTCCACGACACCGTCGCCGGCGGCGACTGGCTGTGCGAGCAGGACGTGGTCGATCACTTCGTGCATCAGTGCCCGCGCGAGATGACCCAGCTTGAGCAGTGGGGCTGCCCGTGGAGCCGCAAACCGGACGGTTCGGTCAACGTGCGACGCTTCGGCGGCATGAAGATCGAACGCACCTGGTTCGCCGCCGACAAGACCGGCTTCCACATGCTGCACACCCTGTTCCAGACCTCGCTGAAATACCCGCAAATCCAACGCTTCGACGAGCACTTCGTGCTGGATATCCTGGTGGATGACGGCCAGGCGCGCGGCCTGGTGGCGCTCAACATGATGGAAGGCACCCGCGTGCAGATCCGCGCCAACGCGGTGGTGATGGCCACCGGCGGCGCCGGGCGCGTTTATCGCTACAACACCAACGGCGGCATCGTTACCGGCGACGGCATGGGCATGGCGTTCCACCACGGCGTACCGCTGCGCGACATGGAGTTCGTGCAGTATCACCCGACCGGCCTGCCCGGTTCCGGCATCCTGATGACCGAGGGCTGCCGCGGCGAAGGCGGCATTCTGGTGAACAAAGACGGCTACCGTTACCTGCAAGACTACGGCATGGGCCCGGAAACCCCGCTGGGCGAGCCGAAGAACAAATACATGGAGCTGGGCCCGCGCGATAAAGTGTCCCAGGCCTTCTGGCACGAATGGCGTGCCGGCCGCACCATCGCCACCCCGCGCGGCGACGTGGTCTACCTCGATCTGCGCCACCTGGGCGAGAAAAAGCTGCTGGAGCGGCTGCCGTTCATCTGTGAACTGGCCAAAGCCTACGTCGGCGTCGATCCGGTGAAAGATCCGATCCCGGTGCGCCCTACCGCGCACTACACCATGGGCGGCATTGAAACCGACCAGAACTGCGAAACCCGCATCAAAGGGCTGTTCGCAGTCGGCGAATGTTCCTCCGTCGGCCTGCACGGTGCCAACCGTCTCGGCTCCAACTCGCTGGCGGAACTGGTGGTATTCGGCCGCGTCGCCGGTGAACACGCCGCGCGCCGCGCGCTGGAAACCGCGCCGGCCAACGGCAGCGCGCTGGATGCGCAAACCCGCGACGTCGAAACCCGCCTGAGCAACCTGATGAAGCAGGAAGGCAACGAAAACTGGGCGAAGATCCGCGACGAAATGGGGCTGTCGATGGAAGAAGGCTGCGGCATCTACCGCACGCCGGAGCTGATGCAAAAAACCATCGATAAGCTGGCCGAGCTGAAAGAACGTTTCAAGCGCGTCAAAATCACCGACAACACCAGCGTGTTCAATACCGATCTGCTGTACACCATCGAGCTGGGCTATGGCCTGGACGTCGCTGAATGCATGGCGCACTCCGCATTTAACCGCAAAGAGTCGCGCGGCGCCCACCAGCGCCTGGACGAAGGCTGCACCGAGCGTGACGACGTCAACTTCCTCAAGCATACGCTGGCGTTCCACAATCCGCAGGGCGCGCCGCGTCTTGAATACAGCGACGTGAAAATCACCAAGCTGCCGCCGGCCAAACGCGTCTACGGCGCAGAAGCCGAAGCGCAGGAGAAAAAGAATAAGGAGCAGGCAAATGGCTGAGATGCAAACCCTGAAGATCGACGTCATGCGCTATAACCCGGAAAGCGACGCCGAGCCGCATTTCGTCACTTACGCCGTGCCTTACGACGAACAGACCTCGTTGCTCGATGCGCTGGGCTACATCAAGGATAACCTGGCGCCGGACCTCTCCTACCGCTGGTCTTGCCGCATGGCGATCTGCGGCTCCTGCGGCATGATGGTCAACCGCGTGCCGAAACTGGCGTGCAAAACCTTCCTGCGCGACTACGTCGGCGGCATGAAGGTCGAAGCGCTGGGCAACTTCCCGATCGAGCGCGATCTGGTGGTCGACATGACCCACTTCATCGAAAGCCTGGAGGCGATCAAACCGTACATCATCGGCAACGATCGCAAACCGGAGGATGGCCCGAACGTGCAGACTCCGGCGCAGATGGCCAAATACCACCAGTTCTCCGGCTGCATCAACTGCGGCCTGTGCTACGCGGCGTGCCCGCAGTTCGGCCTCAACCCCGAGTTTATCGGCCCGGCGGCGATCACGCTGGCGCACCGCTATAACCTGGACAACCGCGACCACGGCAAGAAACAGCGCATGCCGCAGCTCAACGGCCAAAACGGCGTCTGGAGCTGCACCTTCGTCGGCTATTGCTCCGAAGTCTGTCCGAAACACGTCGATCCCGCCGCCGCTATCCAGCAAGGCAAGGTGGAGAGCGCCAAAGACTTCATGATCGCCATGTTGAAGCCGCAATAAGGGAGAAAATTGCCATGACAACTCAACGTAAGCCCTATGTGCGCACCATGACGCCCACCTGGTGGCAAAAGCTCGGCTTCTACCGTTTCTACATGCTGCGCGAAGGCACCTCGGTGCTGGCGGTCTGGTTCAGCATCGTGCTGCTCTACGGCGTGTTCGCGCTGAAGGGCGGCGCCGAGAGCTGGGCCGGCTTCGTCGGTTTCTTGCAGAATCCGCTGGTGCTGTTAATCAACGTCGTCGCATTGCTGGCGGCGGCGCTGCACACCAAAACCTGGTTCGATCTGGCGCCGAAGGCCGCCAATATCGTGGTCAACAGCGAGAAAATGGGACCGGGCCCCATCGTGAAAGGGCTGTGGGCCGTCACGATCGTCGTCAGCGTGGTCATCCTGGCCGTGGCCCTGTTCTAATCCGGAGGAAACATGATAAATCAAGCACCTAAACGCTCCGACGAGCCGGTTTTCTGGGGATTGTTCGGCGCCGGCGGCATGTGGGGCGCGATCGTCGCGCCGGCTATCGTGCTGCTGGTCGGCATCCTGCTGCCGCTGGGACTGTTCCCCGGTGAAGCGCTGGGTTACGAGCGCGTGCTGGCGTTCTGCCAGAGCCTGATCGGCCGCCTGTTCCTGCTGCTGATGATCATTCTGCCGCTGTGGTGCGGCCTGCACCGCATCCACCATGCGATGCACGATCTGAAGATCCACGTGCCGGCCGGCAAGTGGGTGTTCTACGGTCTGGCGGCAATCCTCAGCGTCGTCACCGTCATCGGCGTCGTCACGCTGTAAACCGCTCGGGTGGCCAACGCCCGTTGGCCGCCCTTTTCTCATCGGCTACACTGTCTACTCGCCCCCGGTAAACAGGAGTCACCGATGCGTTTATGGTCAAAGCTTTGCGTCATGCTTTCCGCCCTGCTCTCCGTCGCCTGCAGCGTCTCCCCGCCTAAAGACATCAAGGTCGTGAACAATTTCGACAGCCAGCGCTATCTCGGCACCTGGTATGAGATCGCGCGTCTGGATCATCGTTTTGAACGCGGTTTGCAGCAGGTGACCGCCCACTACAGCCCACGCGCCGACGGCGGACTGAACGTCATCAATCGCGGCTTCAATCCGCAGAAACAGCAATGGCAAGAAAGCGAAGGCAAAGCCTACTTTATCGGTTCACCGCAGGTCGCGGCGCTGAAAGTGTCGTTCTTCGGCCCCTTCTATGGCGGCTACAACGTCATTGCCTTGGATCCGGCGTATCGCTACGCGCTGGTTTGCGGCCCGAACCGCGACTATCTGTGGATCCTGTCGCGCACGCCGACGCTTGACGCCGCCGTGCGCGACCGCTTATTGCAGACAGCCAAAGGCTACGGTTTCGCCACCGACAAGCTGATTTGGGTGCAGCAGTCCGCCGATCAGTGACTGCTGAACTTCAGCCCGAGTATGCCGACCACGATCAGGCACAGGCTGATGATGCGCGCGATATTGGTCGATTCGCCCAACAGCACCATGCCCATGATGGCCGCGCCTACCGCGCCGATGCCGGTCCACACCGCGTAGGCGGTGCCGGCGGGCAGCGTTTTCATGGCGTTGGCCAACAGCAACATGCTGACCACCATCGCGGCGATGGTGATGATGCTCGGCGTCAGCCGGGTAAAACCGTGGGTGTATTTCAGACCGATAGCCCAAACCACTTCGAGCAAACCGGCGATAAGCAGAATAATCCAGGCCATGAGACGGCCTCCCTACCACTGGGGTCGTCCCCGATAAAATGACGCGTAAACGGGTCGTCCCGTTTAGCGAGGTGATGCATGACGGGTAACCTCACCCGCACTGCGGCAGGATAGCAGCAGCGTTAACGCTCAGGCAAGGGATAGAAATGTGGCGGCTCTCCGCAGCCGGAACGCCGCCGGGTGGAATGCGGATTATTCCGCGCTGCGCTGAATAGCCTTGCCGCCGGCCTGAATGTCTTCACCCACACCGCGGGTGGTATTACAGGCGGTCAGCGAGCTCAAAATCATCAAAGAGAAGATCGCGATAATACTTTTCTTCAGCATAAGAAAGTCCTTATTTGTCGTTGATGAAAAAGTACGGCTTTCTAAGCGTAGTCAAAATTGACGGAGGGTGTGGGATCGTGACCGGCTTTGTGGCGCAAATACATCGGGTTAAAGGCGGGATCAGCTGGCCGTGCGGGAGATGGCGCCGCCGAGATGCTGAACGTCTTCGCCGAAACCGCGAAACGTATTGCAACTGCTGAGGGAGAAAAGGAACAACAGGGAGAGCACGGCCAACAGCGTTTTCTTGAACATGCGGATTTTCTGCCAACGAACGGGGATGGGATAAAACAGAGGAACCGCGGGGGTTCCTCTGTTTTGAAACTTACTTAACGCGAGAGACGTATTCGCCAGAGCGAGTGTCAACCTTGATCACTTCGCCGATCTGGACGAACAACGGCACTTTTACCACGGCGCCGGTGCTCAGGGTAGCCGGCTTGCCGCCAGTCCCTGCGGTATCGCCTTTCAGGCCAGGATCGGTATCGGTGATTTCCGCTTCGATGAAGTTCGGCGGCTGAACGGCGATTGGACGGCCATCCCACAGGGTGATGATGCACTCTGCGTTATCCTGCAGCCATTTGGCAGCGTCGCCGACGGTTTTGCCGTCAACCTGATGCTGTTCGAAAGACTCAGGGTGCATGAAGTGGTAGAACTCACCGTCGCTGTACAGGTAGTTCATGTTGGTGTCCATCACGTCTGCGCCTTCGCAAGAATCGGTAGACTTGAAGGTTTTTTCCACGCGGGTGCCGGTCAGCAGACGGCGCATTTTCACGCGCGCGAACGCCTGGCCTTTGCCCGGCTTAACGAACTCACTGGCTTCGACGGCGTAAGGTTCGCCCTCGAACATGATTTTAAGACCCGGACGGAAATCGTTGCTAGAATAAGTCGCCATGATGGCCCTCTGAATATTTGAACTGGTAGCTTAGCCAAAAAAATGGCACACATTATAACCCAAAGTACGGCACATAGAGAAGATTGGTTGCATCAACTCGCCGATGTTATTACCGATCCCGATGAATTACTGCAGCTTTTGTCACTGAATACGCACCCGGAACTGCCGCAGGGGCGCGATGCCCGTCGGCTGTTTGCCCTGCGCGTGCCGCGCGCCTTCGCTGCGCGCATGCGCCCCGGCGATGCCAACGACCCGCTGCTGCGCCAGGTGCTGACCGCCAGAGAGGAGTTCATCAACGCCCCAGGGTTCACCACCGATCCGCTGGATGAACAGCGCAGCGTGGTGCCGGGCCTGCTGCACAAATACCGCAATCGCGCGCTGCTGCTGGTCAAAGGCGGCTGTGCGGTCAACTGCCGTTACTGTTTCCGCCGTCACTTCCCCTATCAGGATAATCAGGGCAACAAGAACAACTGGCGGCAGGCGCTGGATTATATCCGCCAACACCCGGAACTGGACGAGATCATTTTTTCCGGCGGCGATCCGCTGATGGCCAAAGACAGCGAGCTGGAGTGGCTGGTCGGCGAGCTGGAGGCCATTCCGCACCTGAAACGCCTGCGCATTCACACCCGTCTGCCGGTGGTGATCCCGGCGCGCATTACGCCGGCGCTGTGCCGCCTGCTGTCGGCCTCGCGCCTGCAGGTGCTGATGGTCACGCACATCAACCACGCCAACGAAATCGACCGCGAGCTGCAGAGCGCCATGGCCCAGCTGCGCCTCGCCGGCGTCACGCTGCTCAACCAGAGCGTGCTGCTGCGCGACGTCAACGACGATGCCGATACGCTGGCGGCGCTCAGCAACGCGCTGTTCGACGCCGGCATCCTGCCCTATTACATCCACGTGCTGGACAAGGTGCAGGGCGCGGCGCATTTCATGGTCAGCGACGATGAAGCGCGCGTCATCATGCAGGCGCTGCTGAGCAAGGTGTCCGGTTATCTGGTGCCGCGCCTGACGCGTGAAGTGGGCGGCGAACCGAGCAAAACGCCGATCGACCTGCGCCTGATGCAGGAGTGACGCGCGCCACAGGGCTCGACGAAACGAAAAGAGGAATGCCGTGGCATTCCTCTTTTTTATCTCTTCGCGGCGTTAGGCCTCAGCGCCTTACGGGCACTTGTAAACCTGGCCGACCATTTTGCTGTCCAGCGGCGCGAAGCTGGAGAGCAGGTTCTGGCTTGGGCTGTTGGCGCCGTAAATGACGTTGCCGCCCATCGCCGCTGCCTTGTTGCGCAGATCGTTGGCCGCACCGCGCATGGAGCTGCCTTCACCGCCGTTGCCGGACAGCCAGTTGCTCTGGGTGCCGGTCACTTCCCCCAGCAGCTGGCATTCCGCCGCCGGCTTGCTGTCGGTGAACTTGATCTGCTGACCCGCAGCGGTCAGTTCATGAGTGGTGCTGCAACCCGCCAGCAGCATCGCTGCCGAAAGACCCAGTAAGGCTTTAATCCGCATCTTGTTCCCCATTCGATGTTGAGAATTACGCAAAATCTTCTACCCGTCGCCTTTCAAGCTGTAGCGTTGTTGACTGCACTCGCTCACCCCAGTTACTTACTCAAGTAAGCGCCTGGGGACTCACGAGCTGGCCGCCTAGCTACAACTTGAAATTCATAGGGTATATCAGAAAGCGATGCCATCTCTTAAGCATCCGTTGCCACGCGAGCGGGCCAACGTCTTGAGCGACAGCTGATGACTTACCAGTTTACCAGCTAAATCGCCCCGGGCGGCAAAAATATCATCAAATACAGTGCGGCGGCGCTCAGGCATAAAAAAACCCCGGTCATTTGACCGGGGCTTTCAGCACACAAGCGTGTGGGGGATGATTACATCATGCCGCCCATGCCGCCCATGCCACCCATGCCGCCTGCTGCGCCCAGATCCGGTGCGTCAGCCTTCGGCAGGTCGGTGACCATGCATTCGGTGGTGATCATCAGGCCAGCCACGGAAGCCGCGTACTGCAGAGCAGAACGGGTCACTTTGGTTGGATCCAGGATACCCATCGCGATCATGTCGCCGTATTCTTCAGAGTAAGCGTTGTAGCCGTAGCTGCCTTCGCCCGCTTTCACCTGGTTGGCGATAACGGAAGCTTCTTCACCGGCGTTGACCACGATCTGACGCAGAGGGGCTTCCATTGCGCGCAGCGCAACTTTGATACCCACGTTCTGGTCTTCGTTGTCGCCTTTCAGCGCGGCGATTTTGCCTGCAACGCGGATCAGCGCGACGCCACCGCCGGCAACCACGCCTTCTTCCACTGCAGCGCGGGTCGCGTGCAGGGCGTCTTCAACGCGTGCTTTCTTCTCTTTCATTTCAACTTCAGTCGCTGCGCCAACCTTGATAACGGCAACGCCGCCGGCCAGTTTCGCTACGCGCTCCTGCAGTTTTTCACGATCGTAGTCAGAGGTCGCTTCTTCGATCTGCTGACGGATCTGAGCAACGCGGCCCTGGATGGTCGCTTCGTCGCCCACGCCATCGATGATGATGGTGGTGTCTTTGTTGATGACAACGCGTTTCGCCTGACCCAGGTCTTCCAGGGTGGCTTTTTCCAGCTCCAGACCGATCTCTTCAGAGATAACGGTACCGGCAGTCAGGGTAGCGATGTCCTGCAGCATGGCTTTACGACGGTCGCCGAAGCCAGGTGCCTTAACGGCAGCCACTTTCACGATGCCGCGCATGGTGTTGACCACCAGGGTCGCCAGCGCTTCACCTTCAACGTCTTCAGCGATGATCAGCAGCGGTTTGCCTGCTTTGGCAACGGCTTCCAGCACCGGCAGCATTTCGCGGATGTTGGAGATCTTCTTGTCAGCCAGCAGGATGAACGGGCTTTCCAGCTCAACAGAACCGGTTTCCGGCTTGTTGATGAAGTATGGAGACAGGTAACCGCGATCGAACTGCATACCTTCAACCACGTCCAGCTCGTCTTGCAGGCCGGTGCCTTCTTCAACGGTGATAACGCCTTCTTTGCCCACTTTCTCCATCGCTTCCGCGATCAGTTTACCCACGGTTTCGTCGGAGTTGGCGGAGATGGTGCCGACCTGAGCGATAGCTTTGGAGTCGGAGCAAGGCACGGACAGTTTTTTCAGTTCTTCAACCGCAGCGACAACCGCTTTGTCGATGCCGCGCTTCAGATCCATCGGGTTCATGCCTGCAGCAACCGCTTTCAGGCCTTCGGTGATGATGGATTGAGCCAGTACGGTTGCAGTGGTGGTGCCGTCGCCCGCCGCGTCGTTCGCTTTGGAGGCCACTTCTTTCACCATCTGTGCGCCCATGTTCTCGAACTTGTCTTCCAGTTCGATTTCACGCGCAACGGAAACGCCATCTTTGGTGATGGTCGGTGCGCCGAAAGATTTATCCAGCACTACGTTGCGGCCTTTCGGGCCCAGGGTCACTTTTACTGCATCAGCGAGAACATTCACGCCGCGGAGCATTTTCACGCGAGCGTCATTGCCGAATTTTACGTCTTTAGCTGCCATTGGTATTTCCCTTCAACTCGTTCAGTTCAGAAGATAAAGCGCAATTACGCTTCAACAATTGCCAGAATGTCGCTTTCGGACATGATCAACACTTCTTCATTGTCGATCTTCTCTGCTTTCACGCCGTAGCCGTCGTTGAAAATCACGATATCGCCAACTTTCACATCCAGCGGTTGGATGTTGCCGTTTTCCAGCACACGCCCTTTACCCACTGCAACCACTTCACCGCGAGTGGATTTACCCGCAGCAGAGCCAGTCAGGACGATGCCGCCAGCAGATTTTGATTCAACTTCTTTGCGCTTGACGATAACGCGGTCATGCAATGGACGAATACTCATTGAACGCTCTCCTGTAAGAAGGTCTCTATCAGATTTAGGGTTGTACACCGGATGGTTGTTATTACCGGCCTCGTGGCATTTGAGATGGGGGCGTTCCAGCCCCCTTCAAGGGGGCGAACAAAAAAAATTTCGCATTTTTGGTCCGACGAGTGCCGCAGAGATGAAAAACGCGGCCAGAGCCGCGTTTGCTTAACGATCGTGAGGTTTGCGATCCTCGTCCGGGCGGTGTTCCAGCACCGGGCGTTCATCGTCCTTGCGCTGGAATTCGCCGTCGAAGGTATTGCCGTTGGCGGCGTCGCCGCCCGTCCAACCGCCGGGGCGATACACCGACAGGTGCGGCATCAGTTTCAGCGTCAGCGATTTTTGCACCGGCGGCAGCAGCAGCAACAGGCCGAGGAAATCGGTGAAGAAGCCCGGTATCAGCAGCAGGAAGCCCGCCAGCACCAGCGAAACGCTTTTCACCATTTCCGCCGCCGGGCTTTCGCCGGCCGCCAGTTTTTGCTGCATCTGGACGAAGGTTTTCATGCCCTGATTGCGCACCAGAGAAATGCCGACGCAGGAGCTGAACACCACCAGCAGCAGGGTGACAGCCACGCCGAGCACGGCGGCGACTTTGATAAAGATGGATATTTCTATGTAAGCCAGCAGAAATATCAGCAGTAGCGGTAACCAGCGCACCTGGTTCTCCTATCGGTAGGTAAGGCACGGCCGCCACGGGGCGACGGCGCGAAAAAAGAGGCCGTAAACGGCCGACACTATTACAATGAGGGCATCCCCCCACCATTTCAACCGAGAGCCGGTTTTTATTGCTAAAGTTCACAAACGTGAAAGAAGTCACAGAACCGAAAAAGGGCATATCCTTAAACACCATAAGGTGATCTGGATTCAGTCATTTCTTACCAACCAGCATATGATCTGGGCAGCTACGGGCGATTTGGTTAATCGTTTCACGCCCCAAGCCTTCGGCAATATTAATTTAGGCTGTGCCCTTACTAGCCTTGACCTGACAAATTATTAATTCGGCAGCAACACATAGAGAAGGTTCTCATGTCAAACAACATTCGTATCGAAGAAGACCTGTTAGGAACACGTGAAGTCCCCGCAGACGCTTACTACGGAGTTCACACTCTGCGTGCGATTGAAAACTTCTACATCAGCAACAGCAAAATCAGCGATGTCCCCGAGTTCGTTCGCGGCATGGTGATGGTGAAAAAGGCCGCGGCGATGGCCAACAAAGAACTCAAAACCATCCCGCGCAAAATCGCCGACGTAATCATCCAGGCCTGCGACGAGGTGCTGGATAAAGGCAAGTGCATGGATCAGTTCCCGGTGGACGTATTCCAGGGCGGCGCGGGCACCTCGCTGAACATGAACACCAACGAAGTGCTGGCGAACATCGGCCTGGAGCTGATGGGCCATCAAAAAGGCGAATACCAGTACCTGAACCCGAACGATCACCTCAATAAATGCCAGTCCACCAACGACGCCTACCCGACCGGGTTCCGCATCGCGGTGTACGCCTCCAACCAGAAACTGATCGACGCCATCAACCAGCTGCGCGAAGGCTTCGATCGCAAGGCGAAAGAGTTCGAAACCATCCTGAAAATGGGCCGCACCCAGCTGCAGGACGCGGTGCCGATGACCCTCGGCCAGGAATTCCACGCCTTCAGCGTGCTGCTGAACGAAGAGACTCGCAATCTGCACCGCACCGCGGAGCTGCTGCTGGAAGTGAACCTCGGCGCCACCGCCATCGGCACCGCGCTCAACACCCCGGAAGGCTACCAGCCGCTGGCGGTGCAAAAACTGGCGGAAGTCAGCGGCCTGCCGGTGGTGCCGGCAGAAGACCTGATCGAAGCCACCTCCGACTGCGGCGCCTACGTGATGGTGCACAGCGCGCTCAAACGCCTGGCGGTGAAACTGTCCAAAATCTGTAACGACCTGCGCCTGCTCTCCTCCGGCCCGCGCGCCGGCCTGAACGAAATCAACCTGCCGGAGCTGCAGGCGGGATCGTCCATCATGCCGGCCAAAGTGAACCCGGTGGTGCCAGAAGTGGTCAATCAGGTGTGTTTCAAGGTGATTGGCAACGACACTTGCGTTACCATGGCGGCCGAAGCGGGCCAGCTGCAGCTGAACGTGATGGAGCCGGTGATCGGCCAGGCGATGTTCGAGTCGATCCACATCCTGACCAACGCCTGCTACAACCTGCTGGAAAAATGCATTAACGGCATCACCGCGAATAAAGAAGTCTGCGAACACTACGTCTTCAACTCGATCGGTATCGTCACCTATCTGAACCCGTTCATCGGCCACCATAACGGTGACATCGTCGGGAAGATCTGCGCCGAAACCGGCAAGAGCGTGCGCGAAGTGGTGCTGGAACGCGGCCTGCTGACCGAAGCCGAGCTGGATGACATCTTCTCCGTGGAGAACCTGATGCACCCGGCCTATAAAGCCAAACGCTATACGGATGAAAATGAACAATAACAGACCTACCCGGTAGCCCTGAAAGGCACGCTAAATCCTCTGGATAGCGTGCCTTTTTACTTTTAGGCGCCCACAAAATTTTAACGTTTTATTTTCAATTTACACCCTAAATCATTGGGACTGCATCAAGGCGGCAAGAGCGCAAGTCCCCAGGAGCTTACTCAAGTAAGTGACTGGGGTGAGCGCTCGCAGCCAACACCGATGCAGTTTCAAGGATGACGGGAAATCTCATTTTAAGGAGTAAACACTATGCTAGCCGTAGAATTGGTTATCGTTCTGCTGGCCATCTTTTTAGGGGCCAGATTGGGCGGTATCGGTATCGGGTTCGCGGGGGGATTGGGCGTTCTGGTCCTGGCGCTGATCGGCGTCAAGCCGGGCAGCATTCCTTTCGACGTGATTTCCATCATCATGGCGGTGATCGCGGCGATCTCCGCCATGCAGGTCGCCGGGGGGATGGACTACCTGGTGCAGCAGACCGAAAAGCTGCTGCGCAAGAACCCCAAACATATCACCATTCTCGCCCCTATCGTCACCTACTTCCTGACCATCTTCGCCGGCACCGGCAACATCTCGCTCTCGGCGCTGCCGGTGATCGCCGAAGTGGCGAAAGAACAGGGCATTAAACCTTGCCGGCCGCTGTCGACCGCCGTGGTCTCCGCCCAGATCGCCATCACCGCCTCGCCGATCTCCGCCGCGGTGGTGTACATGTCTTCGGTGATGGAAGGCCACGGCGTCAGCTACCTGCACCTGCTGATGGTGGTGATCCCGTCCACCTTCTGCGCGGTGCTGGTGATGTCGCTGCTGGTGACCTGGCTGTTCGACTCCAAACTGTCTAACGATCCGGTGTACCTGAAACGCCTGGAAGAAGGCCTAATCACCCTGCGCGGCAACAACGCGCTGGCGATCAAACCACGCGCCAAAACCTCGGTGCTGCTGTTCCTGCTCGGCGTGCTGTGCGTGGTCGCCTACGCCATCATCAACAGCCCGGGCCTGGGTCTGGTGGCCAAGCCGCTGATGAACACCACCAACGCCATTCTGATCATCATGCTGAGCGTCGCCACGCTGACCACCCTGCTGTGCCGCGTCGACACCGACATGGTGCTGAACTCCAGCACCTTCAAGGCCGGCATGAGCGCCTGTATCTGTATCCTCGGCGTCGCCTGGCTGGGCGATACTTTCGTCCAGGCCAACATCGATTGGATCAAAGAGACGGCCGGCAGCGTCATTCAGGCGCACCCGTGGCTGCTGGCGGTGATCTTCTTCTTCTGCTCGGCGCTGCTGTACTCGCAGGCCGCCACCGCCAAGGCGCTGATGCCGATGGCGCTGGCGCTGAACGTGTCGCCGCTGACCGCCGTCGCCTCCTTCGCCGCCGTTTCCGGCCTGTTCATCCTGCCGACCTACCCGACATTGGTCGCCGCGGTGCAGATGGACGATACCGGCACCACGCGCATCGGCCGCTTCGTGTTCAACCACCCGTTCTTCATTCCCGGCACCATGGGCGTGATTTTCGCGGTGGTATTCGGCTTCCTGCTCGGCAGCGTCATGCTGTAAGGCGTCGACCGGGGCTGCGGCCCCGGTTTTCTTTCTGGCGATAAACTCGCCTTCTAGCCAATCCGCCTTCAGGGTATAGTGCCCATTCGAACCGATGAGAGGGCTGAAGATGTCTGATTGCGAAGCTGTCGTCATACTCTGTACCGCACCCGATGAAGCCAGCGCCCAGGAACTGGCGGCGCGGGTCCTGGGCGATAAGCTGGCGGCCTGCGCCACGCTGCTGCCCGGCGCCACCTCGCTGTATTACTGGGAAGGGAAGCTGGAACAGGAATACGAAGTGCAGATGCTGTTCAAAAGCGATCGCCGCCGTCAGCAAGCCCTGCTCGACACCCTGAAACAACATCACCCTTACCAGACGCCTGAGCTGCTGGTCTTGCCGGTGATGGTCGGAGATAAAGACTACCTGTTATGGATCAACGCTTCATTAAACTGATTTTGCTGCTGTGCAGCCTGTGCTTCCTGCCGCAGGCGGCGCAGGCTTCTCTGTTCGCGCCGAAGGGCGGCAGCCAGTTCGTGCCCGTCGATCAGGCCTTCGCCTTCGATTTCAAACAGCAAGGCGGCCAGGTGACGCTGAACTGGCAGATCCGCCCCGGCTATTACCTGTATCGCCAGCAGATCAAACTGGTGCCGCAGCAGGCGACGCTCGGCGCCTTTACCCTGCCGGAAGGGCTGAGCCACAAGGACGAGTTCTTCGGCGAAGTGGCGATTTTCAAACAGCAGCTGAATCTGCAGGTGCCGCTGCAACAGGCGGCGGCCAACGCCAGCCTCAGCGTCACCTATCAGGGCTGCGCCGAAGCCGGCTTCTGCTATCCGCCGGAAACCCGAACCATCCCGCTGGACGCGGTCAGCGCCACCGCAGCCGCGCCGCTCCCGGCGGTTGCCTCTGAGCCAGCCGAACAATCCGCAACACCAGCCAGCCTGCCGTTCTCGCCGCTGTGGGCATTGCTGATCGGCATCGGCATCGCCTTCACCCCCTGCGTACTGCCGATGTACCCGCTGATCTCCGGCATCATCCTCGGCCGCGACCGGCCGCAAAGCAGCGGCCGCATTCTGGCGCTGGCGCTGGTTTACGTGCAGGGCATGGCGCTCACCTACACCCTGCTGGGCTTGGTGGTGGCCGCCGCCGGATTGCAGTTCCAGGCGGCGCTGCAGCATCCTTACGTGCTGATTGGCCTGTCGGCGCTGTTCATCGCGCTGGCGCTGTCGATGTTCGGCCTCTATTCCCTGCAGCTGCCCTCGGCGCTGCAAACCCGGCTGGCGAGCTGGAGCAACACCCAGCGCGGCGGCTCACTGACCGGCGTGTTCCTGATGGGCGCTCTGGCCGGGCTGATCTGTTCCCCCTGCACCACCGCGCCGCTCAGCGCCATCCTGCTGTATATCGCCCAGAGCGGCAATCTGTGGGCCGGCGGCGGCACGCTGTACCTGTACGCGCTGGGGATGGGCATTCCGCTGGTGATCGTCACCCTGTTCGGCAACCGCCTGCTGCCGCGCAGCGGCCCGTGGATGCAGTACGTGAAAGAGGCCTTCGGCTTCGTCATTCTGGCGCTGCCGGTGTTCCTGCTGGAGCGGGTGATCGGCGACCTGTGGGGACTGCGCCTGTGGAGCCTGCTCGGCCTGGCGTTCTTCGGCTGGGCCTTCGCCCTGAGCCTGAGAAGCACACGCGGCTGGGCGCGCGCTCTGCAACTGCTGCTGCTGGCGGCAGCGGTGATCGCCGCGCGGCCGCTGCAGGACTGGGCTTTCGGTGCTGACCAGGCGCAGCAGGCGGCTCAGCCGCATCTGGCCTTTACCCGCATCAACAACGTCGAACAGCTCGATCTCGCGCTGCAACAGGCGCGGGGCAAACCGGTGATGCTGGACCTGTACGCCGACTGGTGCGTAGCCTGCAAAGAGTTCGAGAAATACACCTTCAGCGATGCGGCGGTGCAGGCGAGCCTGGCCAACGCGGTGCTGCTGCAGGCGGACGTCACCGCTAACAGCGCGGAACAAGCGGCGCTGCTGAAGCACCTGCAGGTGCTGGGGCTGCCGACGATCCTGTTCTTCGATCCGGCAGGCCGCGAGCTGACGGCCGAGCGGGTCACCGGTTTTATGAAGGCGGAAGCCTTCAACGCGCATTTGCAGAAAGTGATGTGATAACTGACACTGAAGATCGGAAGCGAATGGGAGGAAGCACAAGTGCAACGTGAACACGTCCTTGATACCGCGCTGGGCCTGCTGGAACAACAGGGCCTGGCGACCGCCACATTAGAGATGCTGGCGGAAAAACTCGACGTTCAGCCCGGCGATCTCAAACGGTTCTGGCCGGATCGCGAAGCGCTGCTGTACGACTGCCTGCGCTACCACGGCCAACAGATCGACACCTGGCGCCGCCAGCTACTGCTGGACGAAAATCTGAGCCCGCAGCAAAAGCTGCTGGCGCGCTATGACGTGCTGGCGGAATACGTGCAGCAAGACCGCTACCCCGGCTGCCTGTTTATCGCCGCCTGCAGCTTCTTCCCGGAAACGGATCACCCGATCCACCAACTGGCGGAGCAACAGAAGCTGACCTCGCTGGAGCTGACCCGCGAGCTACTGCGCGACATGGATGCCGACGACGCCGACATGGTGGCGCAGCAAATGGAGCTGATTCAGGAAGGCTGCCTGAGCAAACTGCTGGTAAAACGCCAGCTCCAGGACGTATCGGTCGCCAAACGGCTGGCGGAAGACATCTTGCAGGTGGCGCAGTGCCGCCGCAACGGGGCGTTGAGCTGAATCGGCAGGGTTGGCAGCGCCACCAACCCGAGGCGATAGCCCCAACAGGCGCATTTTTTGCGCCCTTTGCCTGAAAAGCCAGCAACCGGAGGCATTTTCGCGTATTTCACGCATAAAGCCGTTGACGGCTTTCGGCCAATACGGTTTAATGCTGCCCGTTGCCCGGATAGCTCAGTCGGTAGAGCAGGGGATTGAAAATCCCCGTGTCCTTGGTTCGATTCCGAGTCCGGGCACCACTAATTCTGCATGAAAGCACGCTGGTTAGAGGTAATCCCTTTAACGGGCGGAACAAAGGAACTAGCAGGTTGATATCGCAGTGTTTTTCGAATTTGCACACTCGATGTTAATAACTAGGTTCCTCTCAAAAGGGATGCCTGTGTGCCTGCACAGGCGTCCTTTTCTCGATCACTGGTGATTTTTACAGCTTGTTAAAGTTATGTCAAGGCGTGTCTGCGCCCTTCTTTACCGTTGGGCGCGACATCCATATACAGTGACAATTCATTCTCAAGTGCTTGACCTGTAATCTTCAAATCCAGCTCAACATACTCCATCGTTGTACTGACACTCCGGTGTCCCAGCAGACCTTTAACCATTGCCAAATTACGATCAGGTGACTTCATCATCTCAGTCGCCAGGGTATGCCTGAACCGATGTGGGCTAACCTTAAAACCACACTCTTTTGTTAGTCTGGTGAAAAACGAGCGAACAGGTTGTATTGCCGGCTCGGAGTCAACCTCACCCAATGGCGCCAAGAATCGCGCCACATCGAACAGGTAATCTGCTGGTTCGGCCCCCTGTTCTATTGCGCGCTCAACAAGTATTCGCATGCGGTCCCGGACAAAAGTGACGATAGGAACTAACCACTCGCGATGCGTTTTACTCCCTTCTTTACACAGCAACATCGAGTTTGCCTCAAGATCAACGTCCATCAGTCGTATATGCAATAACTGGTTTTGTCTCATCCCCGTCGAACGCAAAATATCGATAACTGTCCGCCAATACCAAACAGGAAAGAGAGCACATGAGCGGCTTTTGCCCACTTGACGTTTTTCGCGCTCTTCAAATTGCTCTAACACCAGATTAATCCTGACCAACTGATCACGATTCAATATTTTTTTACGCTTACTACCCGGTGGTACTTGCGTTTCGTTTAAGGGGTTCTCCTCTATATTTAACCATTTTTTCTTTATTCCCTGATTGTAAATCGCACGCAAATGGCGAGCCTTATTATTCCAGGTACTCGTGGTAATCCCCCTTCCCAGCATATCTCTACGCCACAAAATCAGCTCTCGGTTCGTAACTTCATCCGGTAACGTGTCATATCCAATAAATTTCCTGAAAACGGCGACTACGCGACGATAACTTTTTTCAGTTTCTGGACGTAACGCCTTTGAGAAAAAATACTCTTCGAGCAAAGTTTCCCAATCCATTACACGTGGTATATGCATGATATCTCCCTAGCATAAATAGAAGTCCTGCGAACTTAATATGACCGCAAGACACGATTAATCCCTGTTAAGGGATCACCAGCACCGGACTGTCGTCAGGTAAGTTCCCCCCTCGATAGAGCAAACTTGCTTTAACGAGGTAACCTTTGGTTCGTTTAAATGCCCCTGTATGTTCTGATGTTTCATACAGGTGAGCAAAATAAAATCGCTTACCCTTTATTCGTCGATGTATATCCAGACGTTCAAAATCCTCCTGGAGAGCCTCTCGTTTAGAACCATCCAAACCAAACTGCTTCAAATACAGATAAAAAATTCCAGGCACAGTGATAAAAACAAAACCAGAAACAAGATGAACCCTCGCCTCTACAGTATTGATGAGGATCTGATTAGAATTGAGCCCATCGACTAACCAACGCCAAAAGACTTCCCCGCGAGTTATCCCCTCATCGCCTTCAATACTCAGTTTCTGTGATTGCGAAGAAGCGAGATCTGTAGTTTGAGGGACACAAAATTCGGGAGTTGAAAATGCCGCTTCCGAAGCGATATCATCAATGGTGTCTGACTCCTGGTTTAGTTCTGCAGCTTCAACTGCCTGAGTCACTTCAGCAGTAAGCGCAGGATTAGCGGCAAGCAGTGGGCCTTCATCTTCGTGAGGGGCGTCCCCGAGCTCCTGTTCAGACCGGTTCCCCGGAGCAGACATCTCAACCGCCATTAAAGACAACAGAGCCTGCATATCTTCTTCTACACCAGCCACCGTTTCTGGTGCCAGGGCCATCTCATCCAAAGGCTTATCGTTGACCGGCGCATCCAGTGCCGAGCTAAGTAACACTTCCGTGACTAACGGTGCATTTTCGTTGGGCTGATCTAATGTCTCTGCTGGCACTTGCTCCTGAGCGAGAGGGGGACGGATACTGCTGACTGCGCTTTGCAAATCAGTCTCGGGTACTGAAGAGGTGATACTTTCTGTCGCCGGCGCCACTGACGGTAAGGTTATTGCCAATGTGTCGGAGTTGGATATCGGCAAAAGCGATACGGCCAAACCATCGCCACGCGCCAGTTTGGCCGCCTCCAGAGTAATGTCGTCAATTGCAGGTAATGTGCTCGGTTGCCTGGACGCTATCGTCATCAACGAATGTATCGCCGCTGGTAGTGTTGACAACCATTCAATAAGTTCTTCAGGCAGCAGTCGTGCCGCAATCATTGCACTCTGACTGCTGGCCAGAGTCGGAGCTAACGGAGTGGCTCTGAAGCGAAAACGGTAAGGTTCACCCGGCACCGTCAAACCAGGTAACCAGGCGCGACCACTTTGGAACTCGCCCTGCAGCTGAGTCAACAGCGGCAGGTAGTGCCATAGCGCAGCATAAAACACCACGACATTCCACTGCACATTCTGGGCGGATTGTTCTTCGGGCGCGGCCCCTGGGGGCAACATGTGCCCTTTGGCCAGTCGAACCGCATACGTCGTCGTCTGCAGGGTAACATCGACTAGCCCTCCTTCCCTGGCATACTCCCCCTGAGGCGCGGCCGGAAGTACCTGCATCAGCGTAACAAGCTGCTTCAAGGGTTGCAGATAGAAATGTTCATAAAGATCTTTGGGCAGTGCGCTGTTCTCCCACAGCTGCTGTAAACACTGCTGACGAGAGGCCGTGCTCAAAAGCTGCTCTGCGGATGCCGGCATAAAATAACCTACAGGACATTGAGAGGCTGAAATGCTTGCCGTTGGATTTGCCGACATAACCCGGGTTCCAACCAGCAGTTCTTTGATAGCCTTCAGCATGCCAGGTCTCCGGCGATATCATTACCCTCGTTGTCCATTAACACCTGGAGCAATTCATTCAGTACCAGCGTTTGCCGGGCCCGGGTCACAGCGACATACAGCAGGTTGGTTTCATCGGTACGTTCGCTGTCGGCCATCAGAGGATCTGTGATATCGGCAAAATCATGATTCAACACCACCACAGGCCACTCCAGCCCTTTGCTTCGATGCGCCGTCGAAACGGTTACCTGAGCCTGGCGTTCATCAGTCACTGCATGCTCGCGCATCACCTGCAGCTTTTGTGGCAGCGGGAAGTACTGTTCGAGTAACCGCAGGCCTTGGTTCATTTCAACATCCCGGGTTGCTCTGGCAACCGACTCAAACTCCTCAAAGTTGCGGTATTCTCGCGCCAGCAGCGGAGATTGCATCCGCTCAGGCATGTCAGCCGAGAACCAGTACAGATCTTCCAGTTCTTCCGTTTTATAGCCGCTGATACCCCCAACCCAGTACACTTTCTTGCCGGCCAGGCTGGCATCCAGCGCAGCGCCGATGACCCCCGCTACCGTTCGGCTCAATATGGCAACAGGCTGCCCCTTCACGTCATCAGGTATGCGCCCTACAACCCTGTCGTTTCCCCCCTCCCCGACCACAGACATCGTTTCGCCTTGCCGGGCCAGCAGCATATTGGCCACCTGGGCCACGGCAGGTCCAAAACGGAAACTGTGCGTCAGGTAAAGTTGGTCCGCATCGGCCAACTCAGGAGCATCGAGGGCATTTTCCGCGCCTCGGAATCGGTAGATTTGTTGATGCCGGTCGCCGACCAACACCACATCACAGCTCTGCGCCAGTACCAGTGACTGCGTCACCGGATTCGCGTCTTGCCCCTCGTCAAACAGGAGCGTCTGCCAGCGTTTGGAAAGGTCGGGCTGAGAGAGCTGATACAGCTTGAGGTAAACGTCATGGGTGACAGGGAAAGTACCATCCTGGCGTGCAGACTCGCGCCAAAGCAATTGCGCCGCTGCCAGGATTTTATCGGGCGACAAACCACTGCGTGAGTCTTCATCAGGCAAGTGTTGCAAACCCAATTCGCCATCCCCACTGCAGAGGAAAGTGTTAAAGGTCGTGATAGATGTGCGTGCCAGCGGCCAATAGCGGGTATTGAGTTGGCGAGCAACGTCAGTGATCCGCAGGTTAGCTGTCAACCGCCGCTGATAATGGCGCCCGAAGTTAGGCCAAGCCAGCTGATGCGACGTCTTGCATTCGACATTAAAAGGGAATTTTTGCTCGGCCTCATCCCTGACTGCACGGTTATAGGCAAGATAAAGCATCCTGCAATCCGGGTTTGCCTGGGCAAAACGGACCAATGTAGACGTTTTACCGGTGCCGGCAAACGCCCTGACCACCAGGCGATGGCCGGACCAACCAATGATGGCGGCCTGTTCAGGTGTATCACAATAAGACATAAGCAGCACTCCGTAAAACTTGACCGGCGCTTATCCTGCGCAGGTCAGTACAGCCAGCACCACAGAAAAACCTTTTCCCGAAAGAAATAGATTCCCGCAGTCAGCCGTTTTCAGGTTGATAGACAGTTATCAACCCCTCATTGCTGGAGTCTCTTAGGGCAAAAACAGTGGGGAAGCCTATACCTCCGAAGGCAACCCCAAAGCTAACAATCTATTGTTTTATTGTGTTTTTATCAGGTTTCCCTGGTGCCAAGAACAACAAATATCAGGTGATTTTATTACGGGGCGTTCCGACGATTCACAAAATGCATCTACAAATGAAAAGTCCACCCTCATGATTTTTGCGCATCCCTCCGCATCGTTTGGTTATTTCCCCAAACTCTGAGTGGGCGCTTTCTCTGGTGTTGTGCGCTATAGCATCACCTGAGCGTTATGCTCTTCCAAAAGGAGATGAACATAACGCTTAGAAGCCTCAGTTAAGCACCGCGAGCCTCCACACTCAGACTTCTTTTTAACAACCAATGTGACTCGCTGTCAATACAAATGACACTATGGCGATTATTTAAATCATTTTGAGACATTGCAGAGTGCAACTTTATTGAAAAAAACAACTTTGAGTGTACAATGATGGCTGTTTTTTAAACCGAAACAGGCTGAAGGTGGGAGATGGCAATCAACAATAAAACTGCCCTGGGGGAAGTCATTGCCAAAGCGATGACGATGAAAGGCATTCCAAAACAAAAGCATATTAGCCACACCAGTCGCGTTCTGGAGATCACCATAGCTGCAGCACAGAAAAAGATGAGCGGCGCATCAAACTGGGAGGTATCGCAACTGGTTAAAGTAGTTGACTCTATCGGTATGACAACGAGTGACTTCTTCGACATCTATAATTATTCAATAAATGAAGTGCATGATGCCGTCTGGAATGATGGCAAGACCCATGTTAAATGCAAAATATATTTATCCGAAGTAAAAACCAATGATGCAACTGAATACTCAGCCGTGAAAATCAACGATGAATGGGTTGTTTTTCACACTAACGATATAAAGGACGATGTATTGTTTGAGTCGAAGCGCAACATTGATATAATTCAACTCTACCCTCAAAAGCAGAGTCTAAAAAAACACCGAATCGCAATTCTTGATGATGACAAAAACATCGTAGACAGTCTCAAAGAAATAATTGCCAATAATGAATATCTTGTTGATGCATTTTATGACATTGAGTCATTAGAAGAACGTCTGATAAACACCCCTTATGATGCATACATCCTGGATTGGGTCGTTGGGGAAAAAACCGCTTTCAATACGATAAAAGAGATAAGGAAGACAGAGAATAATAACGCTATGATACTGGTTCTTACCGGGCAACTGCCTGGAATTGTAGATAGTGAGATCGCCAGCGCAATAAATGATTATGATATCACTGGCCCTCACGAAAAACCGATAAAAGCCAGTGTAATAAAGTCATTGGTGGATAAACATTTCCCTGAGTGAATGATTATGGATGATTATTTGTTGACGTATACAGGCAGTCTATTGCTGGACGGAAGATACATCGTATCGCCTTATGGAGTGAGTAAAGAAAGCCCCTGTGGTGATCTTTCCCCACTGAACAACCCTGCGATTTTCAATAACTCAATCAATGAAGTTTCCGTAGACTATTCAAAGGTCAAAAGCCTGACTGTCATCAATGGGTTAGGCGTAACGCTAGGTGACTCAGTTGTTGGAATATCTGCCCTACATGCAATAAAGAAAATCAATCCAAGAATTGCAATCAGAGTCATTCGCCCCGAAAATTGTCCTGACTATGTAAATGAAATTTATACGCTCGCGAAGCATATTATAGATGATATTTCCTATATGCCGTTTGACATTACCAGTTTTTCAGACGCAGACCTCGTTATAGATATAGGAAATCAGTTGTACTGGAAAGGTTTTGACACATTGGAGATGCACGATTTCTTTTTAAGGAATCTGGGTGTCGAGCACAGCCAGGTTTCAACCTCATTAAAAAGTAATGCCTGGCTAAGGTACTCGCCCATTGAAGATCTGAACCTGGGTGAGTATGTACTCTTCTGCCCATATGCAAGCACAAAGATAAGAAGCATCCCCACGCGATACCACAGGAACATCATCTCTTATCTGAGTGGAAGGTTCAGAGTTAAAGTACTTGGTTTCAGTGAAATCAGCCATGAAAACTATACGAATATCACAGGATTGTCAAAAAACACCGTTTCCTTTGCCTCCATCATTAAAAATGCGAAGCATCTTTACACATGTGACTCAGCAGCCTTACACATTGGCGCAGGATTTAACACGCCCACCACGTGTATATTCACCACAGTGAAACCTGAGCTTCGTAGCTTATACTATAAAAACTGCGAATCCATTTACATAGGAAATAATGAAACAGAGGGCGTTCATAACAGTGAAAATGTACGCTTACTTGACTTAATCAATAAGGAGTTTGAGGTTTATTATGCGTAAATTGATGTTATCGGGAATATTCTGCTTAGTTACTTTATTCATTTCCCTCCCTTCTTTCTCGAAAACAGGAGATATCTATATTGACGGAGATATAACCCACAGAAATTATGGAGCAGGATACATTTTGACAGCGGCGGAATTTAACACACTGGAAAAATACCACATAAAAACAACAACATCCTGGACTGAGTTGGGTCACGTCGTGGATTTCGAAGGAGTAAAGTTCAAAGATTTGTTAAATGTGGTCGGCGCACGTGGGAAAACTTTAAGAATGAGGGCATTAAATGATTACTGGGTTGACATTCCGGTCTCTGACGTCGAAGAATTCGATATGCTGCTGGCAAACAAAATGGATGGAAAACCATTGAAAGTTAGAGACTTTGGCCCGTACTTCGTCATTTACCCGATGGACAAGTTTTACGGTAAACTCAATACGCCCGTTTATCAAGCTCGTCATATCTGGCAGGTAAGCGGCATAACGGTACTAGATAAATGAAACTAAAAAAGCTCATCATTCAGTACTTATTGGTTTTCCTGGTACTAACAGGTGGATTTGTGTGGATGTATGAGCAATACTTTTCCACGCGCCATAATATTAACTCAGCGGGTCCACAAGAAAACTATGCCTGGGCAATTGCAAAGTTTGCTATCCGACTGGCTGGATTCAATGCCAAAATTGAACACCAGTTACGGCTAGGGATCGATGACAAAGACGAGTTGCAAAAAGAATTGGATATTCTTTTCTCAAGCTCTAATGTACTGCTCCATAAAAGTATATCGACCAGATATTTATATGACGAAGCTGGTTATGCTAGAACGGTTGAACAAATACATTCAAATCTTGAGAAAATCGATATCGAATTAAAAAAGAAAAACACGAACTACTCGAACCTGCTTGAAATCATTGAGTTAATAGGTCTGGACAACAAAGAGCTCATCGTTATCTCGGACCATGCTGAAGTCAGGCAAAGAGACATTATACAGCAGGATTATATTAACAAAGCCAACTCGATGCGGTTTCCCATTGCCATCCTGTACGTTATTTTTTCATTGATGCTTTTCGTTTCATATCGGCAGGTAAAATCCATTAACAAGCAGCTGGAGTCCGAGAAGAAATCATTTAACAACAAGAATGCATTCCTTGGTGTATTAGGTCACGAATTGAGAACTTCACTTCAGGCAATAATCTCATCGGTGGAGGTGATCACCCAACAAAAAGACGTCGTAGCATTCTCTCACTTTGAGCGATTAGAGAATGCCGCCATGAAAATGGAACGTCAAATGAAAGACCTCGCAGAGTTTGCCAAAGTTGACAATGGCAATGTTGAAATAAAAATCTCATCATTCAACTTACATAAGCTCGTGCATGATACTGTTGAGCAAAGTATCACTATTTTGAACAAGAAAAACATCAATGTAAGCATAGATGGAATTGAAAATATATATGTAAAAAGCGATCCTTCCAGGATTATGCAAATCATAGAGAACATTGTCACCAATGCTATAAAGTATACTGAGAATGGAAATGTACAGATAAGCGCAGTCATCCGCGACAAGTCCAGACTGGTCATTATGGTAAGAGACACGGGTCGGGGTATTCCGAAAGATAAAATTGATACAATCTTCTTCCCGTTCATCAGGGTTGGCGGCGATAACAAAGTTCCAGGCTTTGGTATGGGATTGGCCATTGTCCACGGTGTTGTTAAAGCCATGAACGGGACTATTGATGTTGAAAGTGAGGTGGGCAAAGGGAGCACATTCACCGTTTCATTACCCATTGAGTTTTCAAAACATGAAGAAACGGTCATTCCCACCGATATGGATAATATCACTTTTTCAGCCAAAGGGATCAGGGTGTTAATTATCGATGATAATGAAATGGCCTGTGAATCATTGGTGTCAATTCTTCAGCATGAGTTTACAGTCGAGTATACGACCTCCCCAGAACGGGCTTTGGAGAAGTTATATAGGAAATCCTTCGATCTTGTTTTGAGCGATCTGCAGATGCCTATAATGACAGGTGATGATTTATATAAAAGAGTCAAAGAGAATAAAGGACCAAATAAAAGCACGCCATTCATATTCATCAGTGCATATACGAGCGAAAGCCCCATTAAAGATGTTGAGATCTTAACCAAGCCAGTTAGATTGAATGACATCAAAAAAGCCATAGAGTCAGTTCTGGCCAGGAACATGGACTTATAAAATACATCCCGTAATTAATACGAAAAAATCGCCCCAGTCAGGGGCGATTGTTGTCAACGAATCGCTTTAAACTCTCTAAGCGTCTGTAATCGAAGTGGCCATTGTTCTAACCAATGCATCGGGGTACACATCACCAATCGCCGTTCATCTGCCAGTGCATTCCCCAACACAACTTCTCCAGGAATGCCAAGCGAAGACAACTGAATATATGCCATCGACATCGCTACCACATCGATATCAACGCAGGAAACCCACATATGCTGTGAAGGCATGTACCCCAACGCCTGAATCTCGGCCGCAGCGGCGATCATCATGGCGCCGGCACCACACGCAGGCTCACTGATCGTCACGAACGGTTGAGTCAACAACCGTTGCTCCAGTCCGGTGAATTGCAGTTTGGCCATCATGGATGCCACACTCCAGGGTGTAAAAAACTGCCCACGATGTTTATCACCAAGCTCCAGACTCATGAAAGCCATACCCAAAAAATCACAAGGTTTAGCGGCCAGTGCTATTCGTACCAGAGCAAGTAAGTGCGCCAGGCGTTCGACATCCTCACGTTCATACCCTTTGATGAGCGACATGTACTGCTTCTCCAGCGCGTCGTCCGGACAAAAGCGGTTGTGTATTGCTATCGCGCCGCACTGAACAAAGTCAGAAAAGACCTTGTACCGGTGATGGTAGCGTGCCGTTTGGCCAAAGAGGCCGATGAATTGGTTTTGTGCTTCAGTAAACGTCAGCATGGTGAACTCCATTAACAAAGGGAGTTCACCCGCCGTGGGAGAACTCCCCCACGGGAAAAAAAAGACCACCGGGATACCGGTGGTCATAGGTTAGTGCTTCAGCAAAAAACGGTGATTAGCCGGCTGCTGCATTCGGTGACAAGGGAATAGAATCCTTGTCGGCGTAGGTCAGGTGGATCACCTCACCTTCCTCAACCCCAGCCGCTATTCGTCCACCGTCGACATGCTCGCCGCGGTCGTAGCGATCGTAGCCGCTGCGTTCCGCATCAGGCATATACCAGGTATGTTCCACCTGGCAGCTAAACAACTCAGACACTCTCCCGATAACCTCACCGGCCGGCGGGTACCACGGAGAATCGAAGTGTACCGTCAACGTATTGATGCCATCACGTACGCAACCGACATTATGGCCAGCCGGCCACTCGACGCCGTATTGCCGACCATAGAGATCAGTGGTGGTCGGCACATCACGCAGCAGCCCGCCTGAGCCATTCAGTTCAGTTGCCAGTCGCGTCGGGATCAACATCAGCATATCGCATGGCGCGGTATACTCAGGCATCACGCCCAAACGTTCCCAGCAGATGCCAGCATCGATGTCAGGGCTCACCCCCACCAGTCCGAACCAGTCCGCATATTGGCGCGACAGTACATCCGCCATACACGCCTTCGCGACGTTGGGGATATTCTCCCATTTCACCGCATCGATACCCGACTGGCGGTAGAGTCGCTCTATCAGGCGAATGTTCTCACCCGTTAACGGTACATCCGCCTTCAGCAACCCGAACCAGTGTTCAAAGGCCAGATTCTGAGGCGATGCAATCCCCGGCTGCGTTAACAGTCCCGGGTAAGGCACATAAACACCGGGTTTTGTCGTCGCCGGCTTCAGTATGCCGGCACACCCGGCCAGGAACAGCCGGCAGCTTTGTTGAACAGCATGACGGTAGTCAGGAACAACATGGCCATTGGCCCATTGCTGCAGTTCATCCACAAAAACGGATTGGCCCGTGATAACTAAACGGTTATTGCACCAGTTCGACATGGTCGTTCTCCTCTTCTTACAAGAAAAAGAGGGAGCTTTCCCCAGCGGGGGAAAGTCTCCCCCGTTGGGTTAGGTGTTACCTCATGATGGTCAGGACACGGATACTACGCTTCGTGGTCTTGCTCGCCGTAGTGAGCCCGGTATACCTGATGTTCGTCGCCATTAGCGACCAATCCCAGCTGTACCAATATTCCGCGCTCCCACGAGCCCGGACGTCGGCTACCATCGGCGATACTCGCCAGAATGTAATGGATCAGGCCCTCGACATTCTCAAGCTGAACGGCGCCACAGGTCTGCTGAAGCTTCAGCATGTAGGCCAGCTCGCGGGCAATCTCAGGGTCAACGGTTATCTGCAGCCCCTTATTGGTGGCTTTAGTCATCGGTTATCTCCTGTTCTGTTTCACCGATCACGCCCAGCTCTTCCACCTGGCGCAGATACGGTGATGATGAGGTAAAGGGATTGGCGCCAAGGCGTACCAGGTGGTATTTATCCACCAGGTTGTTGATCGCCTCAAACGGCCGCACTCCCGCTTCCTGTAAAGCCATCACGCACTCCGCTTCACACAGATCGGTATCGTTTAACGCCAGGCCAAAATATTTGGCCAGTAACCTGCCGGCAATGGTCTGCCAGTAACGTTGTTCAATCGTCATCACCAGACTCCTCATGCCGCAACGGCTGGATCGTTTGTCACCGGGTTCGCCAGGGGCTTCAGCAAAAATTCTGACGCCTCACGGGCCTGTTTGGCCGCACGAAACAGCGCGCGTTTATCTTCACGTAATACCTTGAGCCAGTGCTCAAGGTAGCTGTCGTGCTGGATGTCACCAAAGACGCCAAGCTGCGCGCACATAAAAGCACTGCCCAGCTCCGCCACCAGTTCCTCGAACGCGTACACCGGGTCGCCGAACCGCCGGGAAGAAGACGTGATCCCTTCCCGGTTAAGCCGTTTAGCATGGCCGGTGCTGTGCACCAGTTCATGTAACAACGTTGACCAGTAATCCGCCTCAGTCCGAAATTGCTGAGCCTGTGGCAGGACAATCTGGTCCCGGAGCGGGGAGTAAAACGCCCTGTCCTGGTAGGCCTGTTCAACCCGAACACCGCAGGCCTCAACGAGGGTGTTAACCTGAGCCTGCGTTTTCGCATCAACCGACGCATCACCCTCATCCGTCTCGGTTGCCGGCATAACGCCGACAACGATCTCGGGGAGGTTGTCGCATTGGGCAACGTTAAACAGGTACAGCGGCTTCAGCATGGGTATTCGCGTTTTCAGCGGTTTTCCCTCTTCGTCAAACAGCTGCCGGCCATCAGCATCCTCCACCTGCTTATCCCAGGGTTTGAATACCACAGCCAGGGTTGCCGTCTCGCCGGCACGTACATGGCCACCGACGGCCTCCGCCTGTTTATAAGTCAGCCAGCGATTGGAGTGAAAACCGCGCTCTTCCGCAGCTATCCACAAGAGCAGCACATTTACGCCGCTGTAGTGGTAACCCGTCGTGCCGTTCTGCGGCATAACAGACCCGGTATAAATCCGGTTCCGGTCAGTCCGCCAGGGCTTGCGCCAGGGTAAGGTGCCACGCTCAATGGCGCCGATGATACTGTCCGTGACCTGTTGGTACAGGTCTGGTCGTTCGCGACGGGCTTTTGCCGGCCGGCGTGATGGTGATGTTTTCTTCATGGAATGCTCCTCAATGAAAAAGGCGCATTCCTCCCCTGGCGGCGAAGAATACGCCCCAGGGGACAGGAAAAGTGGTTAGAGCGCGGGGTAACGCAGTGCCCCTTTCGGATTCACTGTGTCAACACGCTGTTTCAGCCGTTCGAACAGAGCCAGGTAATCAGCCCGATCGGCGGGTTTTGCCCGTTTGCAATCGGTATGACAGGCCGTGGCCAGCAGGTTGATGGCCCGCTCACGCCAGTGTTTAAACTCATCCTGGCTGACGCAGACCGAGTAATGGACCTCGGCCAGCTGCAGCATGCGCGCGGTCACCCGGCGATAATCGGCGACACACACCCAGTTAACCGTGGCAACGTGCATATAGACCGTTTCGGGTAACAGGTGGATCCAGAGCTCATGGCCTTGCGACAGTATTCGCTCAATGCAGCTTTCGTTCAGCATCAGCTCCTCGCCAAAATCGGCGCCGCCGGCAAGCTGCCGGGACGTTTCATACCAGGCTTCATCCTTATCGGGATGACACCCGTCGGCATACGCCAGGTGCTTGATTCGGCCGGTGGCGTTTCGTTCGCCCACGGCCGGCATCAGATAGACGCCGTTGTCATTGGTCAACACCAACGCACACTGATTGGCGCGGACTTCAGCCACGACGGCGCGCAGTTCTGCAGGGTTAAAATGCAACATGATAAGTCTCCTGAGTTGCGGAGACGGACTTCCCCGGGAGGGAAAGCCCCTCCAGGGAAATGAAACGTTATGGCCAGTGTGGTGGTGTTACCACGAAGCCCGGAAGTAAAGATGGTCCCGACTGAAATCAAAACCGGCAAGAACGTTGTTAACGTACGCCTTCAGTAAATCGACCTGCGTCCAGTAAATACCGCCGTAGTCACGAGATTCAGAAGGAAACTCATCATGGCAGTTCGCTTCATTCAGCCGCGACAGACACAAATCCAGCATCTGGACATCGTTGCGGTCGAACGCCATCAGCTCACCGCTTTTGACATCCCCGACACTGTTGTCCACCCAATGCATCAACGCAGTAAACCCGCGAAAATGACAGGTGTGAACCAGCAGCGGCGGATGGTAGTGGTTACACATTTTGTGGTTGTATATTCGCGGCGCCTGCGCACAATCACCGCAGTCCTCCAGCCACGCTGGTGAACACGGCACCCAGTCGCCGACGGGTGTCCAGTCGCCGTTTACCGGCAACATCGGATAGTCAGCCTTACGCTGACGGAAAAAGTTGATATCAAGTCCCATGGGTCACTCCTCTCGGTATACAGACAAGAGCTCCCCTGCAGGGAGGCCCTGCCGGGTGAATTAAAAATCGCGACTATGCCGCCGAATGCGCCTGATTCAGACGCACCGCCAGCACTTCATCCATGCCGACAATAACGCGCCAGCGACAAAGCAATTCATCGGGATCATCGTTATGACTGCTATACCCTTCCAAATGGTAAAGAATGGAATCATCAGCCAGTGCCGCCTCATCCACTTCACCCGGAGCAAGAAGTTCCGGGCGTTTAAGGTGGTGGCGCAACCAGAGCAGTGGTAACTCCCATCCTGGATTTTTGGAAAGTTTGGAGTCGTTCCGCTCTATCCGTACAGAGCCAGGGCACAGGTTATGAATCAGTATCAGAACCAGTCGGTGAAAAAAATCAGGGTGCTGAAAGAACCCCACACGTTCTTTGACGTAAGGCACCGGTTGCATCGGGATATTTTCCTCTGCTCCCGGTGATACACGTAAGCCAGCCGTTTCGAAGATCATGCCATCAAACAGCTGACCGGCTTCCGTGATACCTTCTGGCCGGGCCTCTTCCGGCAACAGCCAGAACACCTCGGTCACCGCCAGGGTGAAATCAATCCATGCGTCCTGGGACGGTGTTGCGACAAAATAAACGTTCATACTCACGATAAATCCTCCGGTAACAAAAAATTGGGGGGATTTATCCCCCGGACGGGAATAAATCCCCGTCAGGGTGTGTGTCTGTCAGGCTGCCGTGCCGATCACCAAACCTCGAGCTCGCCAATCGCAATGTCGGCTTCGACATCGCGCTTGCCTTGCTCCACGGCCTGCGCCCAATAAGACGCGTGAATATCTTTGCTCAGTGTATCCAGGCGAGCCATAAGCGCTTGCCCGTTAGCGGAAAGTGTCGATATATAGCCGTACTGCATGACCAGCAGGAAACCACCAAAGGCCTCTCCCGCATTGATAACGGCATTTTCCACATCATTCAGCTCAGTGGGATTTTCACGTTCAAGACCCAGTCCCAGACGCTGGCAAGCCCGGATACTCATGAGCTTGCCTTCAACCAGGCAAAGGAAATGAAACGCATCAAGCGCGGTTTTTAAGTCAAGTACGTTGGGTAACGGGGTATGCATCGATAAATCCTCCATAAAATGCCGAGGGATTTATCCCCATAACGGGTGTAAATCCCCGTCAGGGTATTAAGTGTGGGTAAACCGACCGCTCTAAAAGCGGTAACGCAGTCTGGCCAAATGCTCAGCATGTTGGCTGGCGAGTCGGTAAGCTTTTCTGCGCTCGGTATGCTTGCAAGACAGCACAACATGGGTGCTTGCGTAGGTATATTCGCCTTTGTGCCAACCTTTGCGCAGCGTCAGTAACGCGCTGACCGAACCATCATCACTGCAGATAACATGCGCGCGAACGGCAAAATTACCTGCTGCATTGACGTACCAGTCAGTAAAACGCGGCGGCGCCATGCGAAAAGATATTCGCTGGACAGCCGATTTGACACGGTGCAGGGTTGAGAAGAAATCAGGAACAACTGAAGAAGTAAAAACAGACATGGTGTTTCTCCTGTAAAAAAGGGAAACACCGCTCCCAGGGGAAAGGTATTTCCCCGGGGGATCAGATTGCAGCAACCGCAGTCGTTATGACATCGGTCAATACCTTCATCACCGTTAAGTGATCCCTGTTCTCAAAGGTTAAACAGGGTTACCGCCACTGGGGCTTCCTCTTTCAGGCTACGAGGATATTCGCAGTCGCCCGAAGGCGTTTCTCACAGACCGCTGAAACTTTGGTTGGCACTCACCCGAAGGCGCTTCTCACAGAGTGCTGAAGCATTGGCTGGTTGTCCGAAGACAACAAGTAAGCATGTTTATTTTCCGAGCAAATCGCTGATCTGTCAAGAGGCCATGCGCACCTGTTTTTGAATTAATATTTCCTATTATCCTAATAACGTAATATCTCAGTACCATTATCATTTTGAGGTCGCAGCCCTGTGAGAGCTGCGACCTTATGCACGAACCATCATATTCACGTATACCGTTGAGAAAATTTTAAATTAATAAAACCCCGCACACTTAAAGAGATTAATCCGTTACCCCACATCACCTTTGAAATAGACTTGCTTAATATAACGACCTCGGCCATCACCATGGCCCAAATCCATCGATACCAATGCCTCTGCTTCTACGCGACTCATTCCATTTTTAACATGATGAGTCACCGCATCGCGTGAATACGCGTATCGCAAACTATGGGGAGCATCTTTCCCTGTCATTCCTGCCTCACGAACAATATTTCGATAACGTTCTATTGCTGTATGCAATGAAGGCTTATCAATCAGTTTCCCATTGTGTTCATCACAATGTTTTATTGCCGCTTCTAAAATAGATAAAACCTTCTCACGATTAAAAATGGTCGTATCACGAGGACGACCGCCTTTCGTGCCAAACACAACCCGAACACGCTCGTCGCCATTAATTAAAGCCTGCCGCCATGTTTTTAATGACTTTGCTGACTGAACAGTTTCTTCCGTTCGCAAACCTACATAGCGAGACAACTGAACACCCAATGCTACCCCTGCATCTTTTTTTAAGACGTGATTTATGACAGCAGTTAATTTTTCATCCGAAATAGGAGCTTTTGTCCCATCACGATTAGCACCTGAAATCCCGAGAGCCTGGTTGCTCAATTTCTCATGATTGGGATCAGCCAGTTTATTCCGGCCCGCAACTGACATGATTGAACGCACTGCTGCCATCTCGTTTTGTAATGTGCGAAGCGATATATTTTCAGCCTGTCGGCTATGAATGTACTTTTCGATATGGGTCGTTTTAATGTGTTTTACATCACGAATTTGAATATTCAACTTTGCCAGTCGTTCAGAAAAACGGTCTGCAATTCTGGAACGGTCAGCAACGGTTTTAAAACTCCCTCGTCCCTGACGAGCTAGCGTGACAAGTTGTTTTCCCAGCTGTTTACCGAATCTGGACATCTTAACATCTCCAATGGGATACACGTCCTTCTGCTTTAAAAGAAGCAGACGGATCTGTACCCCAGTAATTTCAACCCCGACGACACGGTTGCTTTTGCGCTTCCTGCGTCTCGACTGGTATCTGTGCATCGGGGCGGCGAAATGTTGAGTTCTTGCGAGGCACCCCAGATCTCTGATCCGTTTGCTGCTAATGCAGAGCTGACTTTCGTCAAGCTGCCTCCAACACTACTGTTCGTAGTGTCGCCATCGATACCGAGTCGATTTCCTCCTTTTAGATAGTGAAACGTTCAAAACGAGTTTCCCGTCGTAATTACGTTGAAGTGAATGAGTATTTAAAACCGTACTGACACGGACTACATGTTGGTCAGATGGTAGTAAAACGTTGAAAGCCACGTCGTGCGTGGGTTGAGACGTTATGCGCTACGCGCGTCACTTGGTAGTGTCTTCGCCACTTCACAAGTGACGCGCGCTCCTCTGCTCCTAATGAGACTCACGTAAGCGGCCAAATGTACCAAATGGCCTTATACGTGCGTTCAAAAGTCGCGTCGTCGGCAACACGTCATTAAAGATAAAAGAATCAAAGCGTTGAAGCATAGAACATCGCCGTGGCGTACTCTATCGCTGAAAAACGTAATGCATACGTTATTGGTGAAAGGAACCGAACCAGGACTGGCGCGGTTGAGTCGTTAATGAACCTTCATCACTATCGTGATCTCCGTTCTCAAAGGGTAAACGGAGGTACCGCCACATGGGCATCCTCTTCCAGGCTACGAGGATATTGTGACCACCCGAAGGCGTTTCTCACAGGTCACATGAAACATTGGATGGCACTCACCCGAAGGCGCCTCTCACAGAGTGCTGAGACATTGGATGGTCGTCCGAGGACGACAGTACAACGTCGTAATCCTAACAATCCGAACAAACCACGTCAAACAAAGGAATAGACATTTTTCAGTTATTTGATAACTTTTCTCTCAGAAACTAGATCGATATGTCTTATCTAAAAGAGGTTGTGTTTTTAGGTTTGTAATAGCGTCAGTATTACTCGTCAGAACCTCCCAAGTAAGAACGTTTCGATAAAACATGTTGAGGGACTAATGGACAATAATAGAAATAAAGATGAATCGATAAAACATCTGGCATCAGAGTTTAAAACCGATGAACACTCACGCTTTAATAAAATAAAATCGACCAAGCAACTGATACAAGATATAGCAAACGCAGTAACATATCTAAAACATGAAAAAGAGTACGAAGGAAAGAAAAAAGAGTGGGGAATCATCAGCACCCTTAACGGCCTAGCTATTTTAGCCATATTAATACTGATATTCTCCATCAACCGAGACAGCGACTCTGAATACCTTGGAAAATGGAAATTTTATGCGTATCTTTTTTCAGTCTCCCTTACGACAATATGGATAGGCGTTAACATTGAAAGACTGTTGTTAGTCAGAGAACTCTGGAAATT
This sequence comes from Serratia sp. ME47, assembly GCF_903970925.1. Classification (NCBI taxonomy): domain Bacteria; kingdom Pseudomonadati; phylum Pseudomonadota; class Gammaproteobacteria; order Enterobacterales; family Yersiniaceae; genus Serratia; species Serratia sp. ME47. The sequence goes on from NZ_CAJCKE010000005.1 coordinate 260,758, forward strand.
TGGCATAACAAAACTTATGGTGTCATTATCATTTACTGCATTACTTATTTTCTCTACAGCAACAGCTTCATCTTCCATAAATGGTATTTTTGGAATTGATTCATCTCACTTCCCATTCACCAGAAGCTTTCTAACTGCATATATCTTTTTCACCCACGCATCACAGCTTGTCTATGTTCTGTTGATTGCAGCAGCATTTAACCTTTTACCCATAGGCGATTATCTAAAAAAATTATGTGATCGTGAAAATGATAGAGAGATTCCATGGGGGTCAATTACCTTTATTTTACTAACACTCGTGTTCACCTACTTTTCTTGGAGCTGGGTAAGTAATAACTTTAATAAAGACACTCTGAATGAGAAAATATACATCCTTGCTCACCAGCTTGATTTCAATGACAATAATTTGTGTTTAAACCTAAGGAACAAAAACGCAAGTGTTATCTTCCTGGGACCAGAGCAAAGACAGGTAATGGTTGATTTTAATACTATTAAGCCAGACGATATTTCAAGTTTTGTTGAGGGTGGCCGAAGTTTCAGACTGGAAATGAAAGATTTACAGATTATGCCTTGTTTATATTGAGCGGTTGCCAGCGTATCAAAAACGAACGACGAATGCTTCGGCTGCCCACTCGTTTGCCGAAGAGCCAGGCAAATAGCCATTGGTTGTTATTTAAGCTATAGTACTCAAACGGCTAAGCAGGCGTATGGAGGCATTATGAGCCAAGCCAGAGATCAACAGGCCTATCAAAGAGGCATTTGGGCAGCCCGCAAGTGGACACGCCTGAAAGACACGATCATGAGGTGGGATCGACACTGCGTGGCTAAGGCACGAAAGCACAGGCTTCCTGCTTGGATAGGCCATGTTCCGATTGTTATCGCTCTCATCGGTTCGGTCACAGCTATGCTGTTCGGGGGACTTCTCGTTGCTGGAAGTATGCTTTTTATTTGGGCGATCGCGTTTATTCTTCAAAATGTCGCCCCATCTGATGAGAATACATTCGATGAAGAAAGGGCTTCTGGTCCATCAATCAGGCATGGTAATGACGGTTACGGTTATTACTCAAGCTCTGATGATCTCACTTCAGAACGGCTTGATTGAACCGTAAAAATACGGGGAGCATACTTGCGTATACTCCCCATAAAAGCATCGATATTACAATTTAACGGATTTTTTGAGTGTATTAACTGCATCTCCCCCAGTTTCTTGGGCTTTGGAAACGCCAGTTCTTAAAGCACTACCAACTGCCTGCCCGATACTAACCCCAGCCCATGATAATGCCCCAAGCCACACTGCTGGCAACACGATAAACATACAGCCCATCACCAGGTTCATGATCAGGTCGTCGGCACTATTTTGGAACCCGGCTACATTCCAGCGGCTGTGCGAGTCCGAACTGTACAATGCCTCCAGTAACCAGCTGTCCAGCCAGCGCGCCAGTTCCCACCAGAACGTCAGGAAATTCAGCGCAAACACCACGAACGTCACGGTGATCACCGTCTTGTACTCGTAGGCCGCAAAGGCCAGGATGAGCGGCACCATGATATAGACCGCCATCAGCAGTACCGCCTGTACCATCGGCAACGCCTGACGCATGGCATCAAATGCCGGATATGCCGCCAGGCTCCCCAGCGCGGTTCCGCCCAGTGACGCGAGCCGGTTAACCGAGTTGTCCAGGGTAAAGTCTGCATTGCCGCCGTAGCCGGCATAAGCACGTCCGCCCTGGGAGACCGTCAGGTTGTCCGGGCTGACCAAACGACGTATCACGGCTTCCTTATAATCCGCATCCGGTTGCCCCATCATCTTCAACGCGGCAGACATCCGCAGCATGACGCCCGGGTCAACCTGTTTCACCACGCGGGCTTCCAGCCCCACGTCGCCGGCTGACCACCACTCGCTGCAGGTCGGGTACCCACCTCGCCCGGTGTTTGGACGACCGCTGTCACGCCCCTCATTCCAGGGGAAGCTGGCGCGCGGCGTTTTGGACTGCAGGTTGTTGTAGTACCCGCCGTTCAGGAAGGTTTTCGACCCCAGCCACTCGATATCACGTAACGTGGCTTTGTCGGTTGTTTGTCCCTGGTCGCGGTTCTGCCAGGTATACAGCGCCAGCGCGTAGCAATCGTTGGTGAAGTCCTGCAGCTCCTTTGCAAGCCCCGGGTTATTGACCCGACTGTGCTGGACTTCAAAACGCACCTGCCGCAGATCCGGTCGACACGGGATCGTGGCCACCGCCGCCGACGTGATCCCTTTCGACAGTTTATGCACCACCAACCACCACACCGGTACCTTCGCCGTCTGGCCGTTCATACTCGATACGATGTTGGCGTAGCCCGTTTCATCCGGCTTCTTCGGTGTCCATGTGCCACATGTCGATGCCCGACTGCTGTCGTACTTGATGGTGTCCAGGCTGACATTCATCAGCGGCAGACAGCAGGCCAGCATCACAAAGAATGCCCCGTAGATCAGGTTTTCGATGCGTGGCAGGGACAGCATCCCTTTGTTGCCCTCATCCTCCCCTTCCTCACGCACCTTCAGCCAGATGGCCGCCACCTTGAACAGCAGCGGCAGCACAAACAGCCCCGTACTGACCAGCAGCTCCCACAGGCCGTTGTTAATCAGCCAGCCAAGCAACGTCAGGAAATACTCCAGATAGCTGTTGGTCATCATAACGACAGCCCTCCACCAAAGAGACTGTATTCACAGGCCAGGGCAAAAAACACGCAGGCAATGGCCATGCGTTTGAGGGGTTGCCGGTATTCCGGTTTGCAGCCCGGCGCATGCCAGATTTTCCAGAATCCCCAGGCCAGCGCGGCGTAAAGCGCCAGACGCCAGCTAAGCCAGCCATAGCGCGTACTGTGCACCCAGTCACGCAGCGCGGCACTCTCTCCCGGGTGATTGACACCCCAGTGAGCCATGCCCAGCGCGACAATCATCGCTATCACCAACATGCCCAACATCTGCAGAACACGCTTAGCCCGCAGACCGAATCGGCGCCCCCTGGTCGGCGTCACCGCTTTTTTCTCTGTTCCGGTCATTGATTCATCCTCACGATTACTGGTCGCTTTCCGGCACGGCCAACTGGTTGAACTTGGTATCCGGGCTGTCAACTGACTGACGCTGCGGGTTGGTTTCCGCCCGGTTGTTCTCCCTGTCGATGATGGTCAGCACCGCGTTACGCGCAATCTCACGCTTCATCTCCATCTCGTTCTTGAGCGCCGTGATCTCACGATCCAGCGCCTCGATACGCCGATCGCCTTCTTCAATCGCGACTTTCTGCGCAGAGGCGTTCGGCTCAGACATCCCGGTGGTGATCATGCGCCGCATGATAAAGGCTGTTTCGATGGTATCCGCCATCGCCAGTTCACTGGCCAGACGCCCAACCAGAGCGGCATTATCCGGATCGCGCTGCAGTGCCTTGATAACGCCGGCGGTCACCGCCAGGCTGCCCGTTTTGAGTTTGGCCAGGTTGCCCGCGGTGGGTTTTTCTGCCCCGTTGACCAGTCTGGCCAACTGTTCGTTATTCGCCTTGGTTGCCTCTTCCAGCATCGGCGCAAAACCTGTACCGGCTACGGTGCTGCCTGGCTGTTCGGTCCCTTCGCCACTGGTGCATTGCGCTGCGTCCTTGCAGGTGCGCAGCGAGGTGTCGCCCAACACCTTCACCACAGCGGCTGCCGCTTCTTCACTGCTGGCATATTTGGTACAGGCTCCGCCGGTACAGCTGCTGCCGGATACGTTGGAGGTACTGGTGACCGGCAACGCATTCATCATGTTGTAGCCGGCTGCAGCCAGATCGTGCGTCGGTTTGATGGCCGGCTGACCGGCGCCGCCGCGCTTCTGTCCACCGATCCAGGTCTGGCCGGATTGTCCGGTCACTTTCTCGGTGGCGTTCATCGATCGGATCGCATCCGCATCCCCGTTGTTGACCAGGCTTTTGGCCTCCTCCATCGCCGCCGCCTGGCTCCAGCCGCCGGTATCCACCATATCCATCATCCGTTTGGAGAGGTTCTGGCAATTGAGCTGGGCTTTGTCGAATGCCACGTTGGCCTGCAATACCCCGTTTGTCAGCATTTCATACAAGCCAGGGTTAGCACGCTGGATAGCCATCGCCGGCAGACTGGCTACCGCACCGGTAGCACCCTGAATAACGTTACCCATCAGGCTCTTGAACCCGTCCGTCACGCCATTGAGCTGGTTACCGATAGTGCTCTTCAGGTCGAAGTTGCCGCACATCAAATCCGAGCTCCAGCCCAGGTTCATCCCCAGGCGCTGCATATTGCCACGCGTCGCCGGCTGCGATATCACCGAGCCTCCGCCCAGGGAATAGAACAGTTTGTCCGAGACCGCGCCGCTGGCGTTCTTCCCATAACCGATATTGCTGTCATTCACCTGGGGCAGTGAAATGCCAAACAAGGCACTGTCATTGTCGTCGGCGTACGCATTCGCACCGCTCAGTGCCAGGCAGCCCGCAATCAGCAGGGGCAGCACGCGGTGGCGCTCCTGCAAGGTGTACTTAGTCATTGTGTTTTTCATCATTCATGCCTCAGAAATCTGTGCTGTAGAGGAAACGCTGCCCGCGGCGCTGGCAGCAGCTGTAGGGTTGCCACAGGGCAAAGGCAGCGTTCGCATCCGCAGCCGGCGTATGGTCACCGTCCGGGAATACCGCGCAGGACTGGCTGAGCTGCGGCGCAAGGCGTTGCCATTTGTGGTTGCTGGTTCCGGTATTTTCCTGAACCGCACCTGGTGGCCAGTACCCTTCCGAGCGCTGGCCCATCAGGGGCTGGTAGACGTGCGGCTGACCAGAGCGAGTGATGATGTCCGCCACACGCTGTGCCACCAGAGCCCCCGCCTTGTCGTCATCGACCTGAGTCACAAATCCCGAACGGGGATAGACGTTGCCCCACATATTCGCGGCCGCCTGACTGCCGACCTCACGCTGACCAGGCACCAATGCTTCGGGATAGAGAGATTCCGGCATGCCAGTACGCCATGCCAGGCTGTCCAGCGTGCTGAGGAAATACGGCACGAAAGGGGTAGCCGCACTGCGGCACGAATAGCCGGCAATGCTGCCGCCAATCAGGGACGTCGCCGGATGGCCAATGGCGTCAGCGTATTTGAAATGCAGGTTGGTTTTGCGCTGCCCAGGCGTTTTCAGCTCATTGTTGCCGCCGCCGGCTGCAACTCCGCCCAGCGCGCTGGTGATACTGCTCTCGAGTCCGCCGGCGGCCTGACTGACCATCGACATCTCACGCCACGGGTTGCCTCCCGGGGTGTTATACGCCGACACCACCGCCTCCGGGATGAAATGGCTAACTTTGACCGAAGTCCGGACAGTGCAGCCGCCCCAACTGCAGAACAACCAGTAACAAATGCCGCTTACCCGCCAGCTGATGCAGGACTGCGATACCGCACTGGCAACAATCTGCGCGCTGTTAAGTGCGGCATTCGCTGCCGGCACGCCGGCCGCAGACAGCATCATGGCCACACCGAGGGATTTAAGGGTCAGCCGGGGTTGTCCGGAAGACGCCAACGGCAAGGGAGATCGTTGCATATCACTGGCCCTCCAGTGACTTCGCGCGCAACGCGGTGGCCCGGGCGATATCAGCGGTGCCGTACACCACATCCCGATCGTCAAACACGACCGCAGGGACTTTTTTGACGCCCAGTTCCCAGGCGCGCACCACTGCACGGTAAACCGTGGCCAGCTCCTGTTCATGCGCCTGCCATTGTGGTGACTGCAGTACGGCTTGCGCCTGGCGCTGTGCTTCATCCGGGTTCGACGACAGTGCACCAAACAGCTGCGTCTGCAACTGCTCCGGACCGTCAAGATAAATCACGGTCACGGAGGTATCATTATTCGTCGGGGGATGGTGGGAATCGGTATAGAGTACCGTGCCGGCAAGTACCGATGCCGGCATCAGCAGAGGAAACAACGTCAGCAACGTGCTGATTTTCATGGCGTGCACTCCTGCATGGATAGAATCCACACAGGGTGCTATGACGTGGTCAGAAAGGCAGCAAAGAAGTCTTTATTGGATTGCGATAATTTTGTTCAAAAGTCAGATCGTTGGAATCTCTACCGAAAAATCAAAACCTAGTAGCCCAGAGCCCTCCACTCTCTGTCTGAACGCCTCGGTAACGAAAACACGACCAATATCTTCCTCTATAGAGAAAAGGTAATCATCGGCGATCTTATCAGCATTAAGAGCCGGCTTCCGGATGAGAAACTTACCCTCTGACTCGCGAAACAATGAGTTCTCCCGGTCAAAACACCCCGATAGAACATTCGTAGGGTAGTACCCCCAAAAAGTCTTTCTTTTACTCTCTGTTAAAACCGGTAACACCTGACCTCTCGGAAGTAAAATATCGCCCAACTCATCCAAAACATTCTCACTCAGAACGAAAAAAGGAGATAAAGCACTACTGAAGTCAAACTGGTAGTTTCGCTTCCCTGTATCATTACTACGTAGCTCTAGCATAACGGGAGTATAATTAATCAAAGGTTTCCAGTGAGCACTGCGTACTCGCCCCATGATGCTTTCCTCTCCCTCAGGGTAGTCCTGAATAAAGGAACAAAAGTTAGTCACATCAGATTGAAGTAAATAGATTTTTTTCATAACAGCACCGTATACCAGCTTGCACCTCTATCCGCAGAAAGCAAAGTTTCGCGCATTAACTGGAGTTCATCCAAGACACCTTGTTTGCCACCAAACTCATGCGCATCCAAGATACGCTGATTCACTGCATCCAGATACTTATCAGGATGTTTACCGTTATGCAGTATCCCAGGCAAGCCATCAACGTTATTCCGATTGGGTAGGAACACCCCATTATCCGCACCGTTAATATCAATATCATGCTGCTTCAGAATATCTCTGGCAGGTCTGGCCCCCTTAGCTGTTTCAGGAACGATATGATGCGCGGCTGAATTGGCAGGACGCGGTGTGCCTGCCTTTTCCATACTCTTGGAAAGTGCACAGCTGGTCAAACCCAATGGGTCAATCCACCCCAGTGGATTCGGCGCATACTGATACAGGTTCAACCCGCCACGCAACCCGATCGAATCCTGCGTGGTAAAACGCCCCACCTCCGGTTCGTAGTAACGGAACAGATTATAATGCAGACCGCTTTCGTCGTCCTGGTACTGACCGGCATACCTCAGCGGCTGATCGTAGACAACCCCATTGCGTTGTTCAACGCCGGCGGCCGTCTGTCCCTGCAGCTTGCCGAAGGTGTCGTAGTTACCGGACCAGCTCAGGTTACCTTCGACGTCGGTGACTTCCAGTGGCGCGCTGTTGAGATCGGTGTGCAGCCAGTAGACGTCTGCCTGTTTGCCATCACCCACCTGTTCGAGCGCCGCCAGCGGCGTCCACGCACTGGCAGGATCGTAGCTCCAGGTTCTGCGCGTGCCGTTGTCCCTCTGCTCCTGCAGCAGCCGGTAGCCCTCCCACAGAAAACGCGTCGTTACCGGCGCTTTACCTTTGTAGGTAACCATTTTGCGTGTGCGGCGCCCAAGCGCATCATAGTGATACTCCGCCTCAAACTCGCCCCCAGGACCCCGGCCGCGCGCCTGTACCAGGCGGTTATCGGCATCGTAACGGTAATGCTGTTCATACATCCCGTTCCGCCGGCTGACCAGGTTGCCCCAGGCGTCGTAACGGTAGAATAGCTGCTGCCAGTACGTCAGGCGATTGCCGGCGATCGGCGCCAGCGGTAAATGCCTGTCGACATCGTCATTTGGGCTTCGCCAGCCCAGCAGATTATCGGCACCGTCATACACCAGACGGTTACCGGCCTTGCCCTGGTGGCTTTCCCGATGCAGCAGCAGGCGCCCTTCAGCGTCATACCCGTAGTGCACCTCGCCGCGCAGCGCATCACTGACACCCTCAAGTTCGCCACGGCCGGTATAGCGGAATACCCGCCACAGCACGCCATCTTCCGGTTTGGTTATCTGCCCGTGGCTGAGAGCACTACTTTGCCAGCTGCGGCGCCCCAGCACATCGTACTGCCGCTGCTGATGCAGCGCGCCCTGCGTACGGCCGGTTTCCCGGTGCAGGCGATCGCGGGTGAACTCGCTCACCAGTTGTTGATTGAACTTGATGGCGCTGGCATGTCCGGAACCATAGTACAGCCACTGCAGTTGGTCGCCCTGCGGTAGCGTCAACGCTTGCAGGTTGGCCAGCGCATCCCATTGGTACTGCAGCTCGCCGTTGACCCCTTGTTCGGCCAGCAGATTGCCGGCTTTGTCGTAGCGCAGCTGCACACTGTCCGGCTCGATGCCCAGCTCGGCGCCGGCAACGGTTGGCGTGCGCGTCAGGCAGCTCATACGCCCCACGGCATCATACTGATAGTGCCATTCGGCGCTGTCGTTGCTGCGCCAGGTTAATTGACCCGCTTCGTCATAGCGGAATCGGTGCAGGCGCTGCGCCGGCGGTGCAGTGAGATCCTGTGGCCCGGTTTCCCGGTGTTCGGTCAGTTGGCCATCGGGGCCATAACGGTAAAAATGATCGGTATTGTCCGGGCGACGCTCGGCCGTCAGCCGGCCAACGGCATCATGACTGAAGTGATATTCCCCACCGTTGCCGTTCTCAATGTTGGTCAACCAGCCGCGGCAGTTGTAGTGGTACCGACGCGTACGCTTGATGCGGTCGGTGATACTGACCGGCTGGCCCAGCAGGTTGTACTGCCAGTGCGTCTCGCTGCCGAGCGGATCATGGTGTACGGCCAGTTGCCCCTGCACGTTCCAGGCAAACCGCTCTTCACTGCCGTCCGGATGGAGCAACGTCTGCAGCCGGCCGGCACGGTCCCAGCCATATCGAGTCAGGTTTCCTTCCGCGTCGATGCGGTGCGTCAGCTGGCCTAATGCGTCATAGGCGTAGGCGGTGACGCTGCCAGAGCAGTCAGTGTAGCGCGTCAGCAACCCTTGCCCGTTCCATGCCAGTTTCACCTCACCACCCTGCGCATCAATAATGCTCTCTGGTAGGCTTTCTTCATCGTCGGAATACCGGTAACGGGTGATGTTACCCAACGCATCAATCTGCTGCGTCGGACGTCCCAGGGTATCCCAGTGTTGGAACACCTGGCTGCCGTCCGACCAGGTCACCGAAAACAGGCGCCCACTGTTGCGGGAATACTGGTAAGTGGTGGTACGCCCCAGCGGGTCTGTCTCGCTCAGCAGGCGGCCGTAACGGTCCCACTCGCTCTGGCGCTGCGCGCCGCCCGGGAGCACCACGCCGCACAGTTCATCGCGCTCATAGATAAACGCCGTTTTTCTACCGTCAAAATCCGTAAACTGCGCCACGTTGTCGTCGTCATCCAGGTGCCACAGAGCCTGTTTGCCGTCATCACGCACGGCCCGGCGCATGCCGCCGGCAAAGTCATAGTGCAACGACAGTTCTTCGCCGGCACTGTGGCGCCAGGCAATCACCCGGGGTAATCCATCAATTTCCTGCCACAGATATTCATTCAACAAACCCTGGCGATCCTGATGGCTGGCCATGAGCCCATCTCGCCAGGTAAAGCGCCGGCTGGTTTCGCCGGCGCGATTGGTCACAGCGACCAGTTGCCCTTCATCGTCATAACCGTAGCTAACCAGCGGCAGCTCACCCTCCGGGGTATACAGCAGCACCGTGCTCAGCCGGGACAGTCCATTGGCGGTGGTCAGGTAGCGGCAGGCCAGTCGCTGACCGGCGCTGTCGACCAGCTCAGCCAACTGCCCCTGCTCGTTGTGGAACAGAGAAATCGCGTTGCCGGTGAGGTCAGTCATCATCTGCAGCTGGCTCGGCTCATCACTCAACGCCGGGTAGTGCCAGCTCTGCTCGCTGACGTCGAATACCTGCCAGCTGCCGTCGGCGTTGTGCATCAGCCAGCACTTTTCGGCTTCGCAGTAGGTTTTATGGCCGCGCGGCACCATCGGGAAAGAGACATAGTCGCCGGATGGCGCGCGCCACACCAGGCCGTCCTGATACAGCTGCAGGCTGCTTTCCCAAAACAGGCTCCAGCCGCGTCCCAGCGCGCTCTCTGCCGGATTGCTGCTGCGCCAGTAACGCTGCCACTCGACCGGCAGGCGCGACGGCAGCACAAAATCCAGCTCGTCATCACCGGACAGGAATTTCTGGCCGCTGACGATATCCACCGGCCGGGCGATAATGCCGGCAGCGGCCGTGGCAGTCATTAACGTGCCAAAGCGGCAGGCAACGCGACCCAGCTTATTGATGCCGGGCAGCTTGCCCAGCAGTTTGCCCAGCGCCCCCAGCTTGCCGGCGGCGCCACCCACGCCGCCCACCAGGCCGGCGAACAGCAGCGTCAGATCGGAGACCTTGTACAGCCAATCCGGCACTTCGGGCTTGATCGGCAAGGTGGTGACGGTGCCGCCGCCGATAAACACGTTGGGCGAGCCTTCCATCACCTGCGCATCGCAGTTGGTTTTGTCCCCCACGCGCGAGGCGGGCTGGCCGTTGATGCTGACCTTGTCGGAGCCCTGCGCCATCTGCATGCTCGGGCCGTCGTCGCTGCAGGCCACCTGGCTGTGGGTGGCGAGCGCGGCGGGTTTGCCGTTGATGAAAACGTTGGGGGAGCCGGTGACGATATTGCCTTTGGGGGTCGGAAGAGCACCCGTCTGAACTCC